>JAEPMM010000256.1 GCA_017643965.1 Marinobacter sp. | reverse complement strand
GACATACGTGCCCAGACCTTCCACCTTGCGCATCTTGCCATCGTTTTTGAGGATGATCGCCACAGGATGCGCCAGGCGCTGCACCGCCCGCACAATCGCCTCTTTCATCAGCTCCATCCCGGCGGTAGAAATCTGCACCACCACCGTGTCATCAAACCGGTCGATTACCAGCCCGGACAAGCCATCGCTGTCACCGAACACCCAGCGGTAAAACGGCTTGTCGAACAACCGCTCCCGCAGTGCCAGCGCCGTCTCCATGCGCTGGGTCAGGCGCTGGGGCGTCATGCCGTGACTGGCATCCCGACTGATCAGCCGGCCGCAGATCAGCGCATGAGGGTTCACAAACACCGTTCCCATGGGCTTGTCGTTGGACGCCCGCAACTCCGCCTGCACCCCGGCCTCAAAGCCCGTTAACGGTGACCGCTGGATGTCCACTTCATTGCTGTAAACCCAAAGGTGGCCGGCTTTGAGCCTGCGCTCAGCGCCTTTGCGAAGATAAAGGATGGGGAAATTCATATAGGCTACCTGATGGGTTGATAAAAGAGGGGCAGAAATTATACGAGCGCACTAGAAGCCCACGCTGCAGTCGGGGGTTTGAGTCGGTCGGCCCACCCAAAACTGTGCGGAGCCATGGATGGCGGAGCCCAAGCGCCCCAAGGATGGGCTTGAGCGTGTTTTGGGAGGGCCGGCCGACTCAGAACCTGCACGGAGTATGTTTTAGCCTTCAGCAGCCACATGCTCCGCATAGGCAGCAGGGTCCATCAGCCCATCCAACTCGCCCTTGTCCGCCAGGCGCACCTTGAACAGCCAGCCATCGCCGTAAGGATCGTCATTCACCTTCTCCGGCTCATCTTCAAGGGCTTCATTCACCTCGACGACCTCACCGGTGACCGGGCTGAACACATCCGACGCCGACTTGACGGATTCCGCCACACCGGCCTCCTCGCCACCGGTCACCGTTGTGCCCACGTCCGGCACGCCCACGTAAACCACATCGCCCAACTGTTCCTGGGCGAAATCGGTAATGCCCACGGTGGCGGTGCCATCGTCGGATACACGAACCCACTGATGGGTTTCGATGTATTTCAGGTCTGCGGGTACATCACTCATGATCGGATTCCCTGTTGATTTTTGGCGCAGTTTAACCGAAGACGCTAACGCCAGCGAACCCCCCGCGCCAGGTTCATGAACGAATTCAGGTAATCCACGCCCCTATCCCGTTCACGAAGGCCCAAAAAGATCTGCTTGGCAATACCCGCTTGCCCCAGCCGGACCGGCGCTATCGGCATTCTCTCGCCATACTCCTCCACCAACCAGCGCGGCAGCGCCGCCACCCCCCGCCCCGCCGCAACCATCTGCAGCATGATGTCCGTGGTTTCGATGGTTTTATGCCGGGCCGGGCTGGCATGGGCCGGCAACAGGAAATGCGTGTAGATATCCAGGCGCTCCACCTCCACCGGATAGGTAATCAGGGTTTCGTCCGCCAGATCCGCCGGTTCTGCCCAGGCTTTCGACGCAAGGTCATGACCACTGGCGACCACCAGCACCTGCTCGTAATCGAACACCGGCTCGAACACCAGCCCTGGCCGGTGCAGAGGGTCCGGGGTGACCAGAACATCGATGTCGTGCCCGAACAGCGCGCCGATGCCACCGAACTGGAACCGCTGCTTCACATCCACATCCACCGTGGGCCAGTCCTCCAGGTACGGCCCCACTACCTTCAGCAGCCATTGGTAACACGGGTGACATTCCATACCGATGCGCAGGGTACCACGCTGCCCACGAGCGAACTGCCCGACAAGTAGCTCCGCATGCTCGAACTGCGGCAATAGCCGGGTTGCCAGCGACAGTAAGTACTGACCCGCCTGGGTCAATCGCAGCTGCCGGCCCTCCCGCTGCCACACCGGTGTTCCCAGTTGCAGCTCCAGTTTCTTGATGGCGTGGCTCAGCGCCGACTGGGTCAGATGCAACGCCTCGGCCGCCGCCGTCAGCGAACCCTGCCGCTCAACTTCCCGCAGAATTTCCAGATGACTCCGCTCGATCATAGCTAGTGGCTACCTCATCGAAAGGTGAATTAAATTCATGGATTGGTGAAATATTACCATTATTATTCATTCATCCCGATACGTAATCTAGGTGACCACTGAAGTCACCCCACGATTCCGGACGAGGACACCATCATGATTACGACACACAACCTGGGCTTTCCGCGCATCGGCGCACGACGGGAACTCAAGTTTGCCCAGGAGGCCTTCTGGAAAGGCGAAGTCAGCGCCGAGGAACTCAACATCACTGCCCGCGACCTGCGACGTCGTCACTGGCAGCAGCAATCATCCATGGCGCTTGCCCCGCTGGGTGATTTCTCGCTCTACGACCAAGTGCTGGACATGAGCGTGACCCTCGGCCACCTGCCCGCCCGCGCCCGGGACACCGGAGGCAGCGAACTGGACCGCTATTTTCGCGTTGCCCGGGGTCGGTCTGCCAACGACTCTGCCTGCTGCGCCATTCATGCCGGGGAAATGACGAAGTGGTTTGACACCAACTACCACTACATCGTGCCCGAGTTCGACCGCGCTACCCGCTTCCGTCTGAATCCCCAGCGCCTGCTGGCGCAACTGGCGGAGGCCCGGGCCCAGGGTGTGTCGGCAAAGCCGGTGATCATCGGCCCGGTCACGTATCTCTGGCTGGGCAAGAGCAAGGACGACAGCGACCGGCTGGCGTTGCTGGATGACTTGCTGCGGGTGTACGCCGAGCTGCTGACCCTGCTCGCCGACCAGGGAGTGGACTGGGTGCAGATTGACGAGCCCGCCCTGGTCACTGAGCTGGACGGCGACTGGCGGCATGCCTTCCATCTCGCCTACCACCAGCTCAAAGCGTGCCCGGTCAGGCTGTTGCTCACCACCTATTTCGGTGAGCTGCGGGAAAACCTGCAACTGGCCTGTGAGCTGCCGGTGGCCGGGCTGCATGTGGATGCCGTCAGTGCAGCGAGCGAAGTCAGCCGGGTCGCCGACTGGCTCCCAGTCCACAAGGTGCTGTCGCTGGGTGTTATCAACGGCCGCAATGTCTGGAAAACGGACCTGCAGGCAACGCTGGATTGGCTCGAACCGCTTCATCAGCGTCTGGGCGAGCGGCTGTGGCTGGCCCCCTCGTGCTCACTGCTGCATGTGCCGGTCGATCTGGCTGCGGAAACGGCCATGGACCCGGACATTCGTTCCTGGCTGGCCTTCGCCGTGCAGAAACTCGACGAACTGCACGTTCTGGCCAGGGCTCTGGAACACGGGCGCGGCGCTGTCGCTGAGCCGCTGGCGCAGAATGCATCGGCCATCGCCAGCCGCCGGCAATCCCCGCGCGTTCACAACCCGGAGGTCACCCGCGCGATCGCGGCGATCACCCCTGAACTGGGAGGCCGCCAATCCAGCTTCGCCCAGCGTCTGGAAACCCAGACGCAGCATCTGAAGCTGCCCGCCTTTCCAACCACAACCATTGGCTCGTTCCCGCAAACCCGGGAGATTCGCCACACCCGGCTGCAGTATCGCAAGGGCGAACTCAACGAGCGCGAATACACCGCCCGCATCCGCGAGGAAATCGCTCACTGCGTGCGGGAGCAGGAGGCGCTCGGCCTGGACGTTCTGGTACACGGCGAGGCCGAGCGTAACGACATGGTGGAATATTTCGGCGAACAGCTGGACGGCTACACCTTCAGCCAGTTTGGTTGGGTTCAGTCCTACGGTTCCCGTTGCGTGAAGCCGCCGATCCTGTTCGGCGATATCCAGCGGCCAAAGGCGATGACCGTGGCGTGGACCGAATACGCCCAGTCACTGACCGACAAGCCCATGAAAGGCATGCTCACCGGCCCGGTGACCATCCTCAACTGGTCCTTCGTAAGGGACGACCAGCCCAGAAAAGACACCTGCCTGCAGCTGACCCTGGCCATACGGGCGGAGGTTCTGGATCTGGAGCGCGCCGGCGTGCGCATCATCCAGATCGACGAAGCAGCCCTGCGCGAAGGGCTGCCCCTGCGACAATCCGACTGGCAAAGCTATCTGGACTGGGCCATCGAAGCGTTCCGCATCAGCGCCAACGGCGTCAGTGACAGCACCCAGATTCACACCCACATGTGTTATTCGGAGTTCAACGACATTATCGAAGCCATCGCCCGCATGGACGCCGATGTAATCACCATCGAAACCTCACGCTCGGACATGGAACTGCTGGACGCGTTCAAGGGGTTCCAGTACCCCAACGATATCGGTCCGGGGGTATACGACATTCACTCGCCAAACATCCCGGAACAGCGCCACATGGTCTCACTGCTGGAAAAAGCGGCACAACGGATACCGCCAGAGCGTTTGTGGGTGAATCCCGATTGCGGGCTGAAAACCCGACACTGGGAGGAAGTGATCCCGGCGTTGCGGGCGATGGTCGAGGCCGCCCATAGCTTGCGGGTAAGTTGACGCCTTTTTGAAGCGGGATGCATCGGCTACGGGTCAGTAGCCGGTGCTGTTGCTGTCCAGATCGAACTCGAAATCCGTGGCCCGCCGGACCTCGGTGCGGAATTCGCCGGAGGTCTCCAGCTCGAACCAGCGGTAGCCCGGAGGCAATTCCTCCACGGCAAACTTGCGGGAACCGGATGTAAACTGGATACAGGTTGAAGGTGTGGCCAGCAGCCGCACGCCCTTGCGGTGGAGGTCGTGCTCCTGGTGAATATGGCCCCACAACACGATTCTTACCTGCGGGAATCGGTCCACCACGTCCCAGAAGGCATCGCGGTTGCGCAGCCCGATCTGCTCCATCCAGTCAGAACCGATGTCCACCGGGTGATGGTGCAGCGCTACCAGCGTTGGCAAGGCCGGGTTCTGCGCCAGTGTATCCGCCAGAAACGCCAATTCGGAGTCCGCCAGCTCGCCGAACACCTTACCCGGCACCGAGGAGTCCAGCAGGATGAACTGCCAGCCACCCTGAACAATGTGCCGTCGATTGGCCTGCTGCTCACTGGCAACCAGTTCCAGAACGCCTCTGACGTCATGATTCCCCGCAATCCAGCCCGAACCACAAGGAAACGCCCGCAATTTTTCAGCAAACACCCGGTATGCCTCCGCCGAGCCGTCCTGGGCGAGGTCACCGGTGGCGAGCACTAGGTCCGGCTGCCCATGCTGCGCGAGCACCTGCTCAATCACAGCGTCGAGACTGTCCCGTGTATT
>JAEPMM010000126.1 GCA_017643965.1 Marinobacter sp. | reverse complement strand
GGCGCTGGCTTTCTTGCTCTCTTCAATCTGGTAGTCGCTGGCGCCGTCTTCCGCACACTGGTCGTAATAGGCCTCGATTTCCTGCAATTTTTCATTGTCCAGAATCACCCGGGCGGCCCGGCCTTCATACACAATGGGAACGGTGATCTCATCCTTCACCGATTCGGTCATGGTGTAGCTATCCACCACCTCGCCGAACACGTCCAGGGTGGCGTCAACCGGGGTGCCGGTGAAGCCCACATAAGTGGCGTTGGGTAGCGAATCATGCAGGTACTTGGCGAAGCCGAACGTGCGTTTTACGCCGTTTTCCGTCACCCGAATCTTCTGGTCCAGATTGACCTGGCTGCGGTGGGCCTCATCGGATATGCAGATCACGTTGTAGCGATCGGTCAGCAGTTCAGTGCCTTCCGTGAACTTGTGAATCGTGGTCAGAAAAACTCCGCCACTGGTGCGGCCCTTCAGCAACTCACGCAGATCACTGCGGCTTTCCACGCTGACCACCGTCTGGTCGCCGATAAACTCTTTGGCGTTGGTGAACTGGCCAGACAGCTGGTCGTCCAGATCCGTTCGGTCGGTGATCAGCACAATGGTGGGGCTTTCGAAGTCCACGCTTTTCATCAGCAGGCGGGTGAGAAACAGCATCGTGAAACTCTTGCCGCAGCCGGTCGCCCCGAAGTAAGTACCGCCTTTGCCGTCACCCTCCGGCTTGCGGTGTTCCAGAATGTTCTGGAACAGCTTGCCTGCGGCGTAGAACTGGGGGTATCGGCAAACGATTTTCTCTTCCCGGTGGGATTTGTCCGGGAAGTAGATGAAGTGCCGGATGACTTCCCGCAGCCGGTTGTGGTCGAACAAGCCCTGAATGATCGTGTGCAGCGCGTTAATGCCGTCCTGCTCGATGGATTCGTTACCGGTGACTTTGCGCCAGGTATAAAAGTACTCGTAGGGCGCGAACAGTGAGCCAAGGCGCGAGTTCACCCCATCGCTGATCACGCACAGGGCGTTGTACTTCATCAACTCCGGAATATCCCGGGCGTAACGAATGGTGAGCTGCTTCCAGGCATCGTGGATGGTGGCGTTCTCACGGGTTGCGCTCTTGAATTCGAACACCACCAGCGGCAAACCGTTGATGTAGAGAATGGCATCGGGAATGCGCTTCTCCAGCCCTTCAATTTCCAGTTGATTGACCACCCGGTAGATATTGCCGCCACTATGGTAACCCTCGCCATCATCCGCGATGAACGTGTCCACGTCGCCTGGCTTTGGCTGGCGTTGCGCTGGCAGCCCGGTGTAGTCCAACAGCTGAATATAGAGGTCTTTCTGGGTGTGATCCTCCCGCTTCAGCAAAAAGCCGTCCGCCACCCATTGGTGCAGGGTCTTGTTGGAACCATAAAGATCAGACGCCGGGAGCGTGTCCAGCCGGTGAATGATCGTGGTGATTTCATGGTCGGTGATGCCGTCTGTGGCGTAACGGCTGGCCAGAAAAGACCGCAAATCGTCACGGATCAGAACATCGGTCGGTGACCGGGACAGGGACGGCCCAGGCGTATATGGGAACCCCTGCTCACCCAATAGGGCGATGATCGCCTGTTCCAGTTTGTCCTCGGTAAACTTGGGCATTCCCTATCCTTACTGCGTGATCTGGCGTCCCGGGGTGGCTTATCCGTAGGGTTCATCAGCATGTTACCTGATTGTAGCCATTTTTTGCCCGCGCGACGGTATCACATTGTGAAATCAAGTAATTTGGCCAGCGGCTTGCTTCAGTATAAAATGCTGGCACTTTTTATCAGGGCCAGGATGGCTCACCAAAACGCAAAGGATGCGACATGAGTAAAGCGATCGTACTTCTCGGAGACCTGGGCTCCGACCACGAGGGTTTCCCGCCGACGCCGGTGATTGCCGGTTCCCCCGATGTGCTGATTGATGGTAAGCCTGCTGCCCGAGTGGGCGATCCGTTGGCACCTCATTCAAAACCCAAACATCCTCCCCATCCGCGGACCATTTCAGGTGGCTCCTCGACCGTTATGATTAATGGCAAGCCAGCCGCCGTGACCGGCGGCGCTATTTCCTGTGGTGGTGTGACGATTGGTTCGGGGTCTGTGGTAATTGGTGATACTCACACGCCGGCTTCATTTTCGGGAGTATCCCCCGTCACCGCAAGAACAGCAGTATCTTCAACGACAGCCGCGGAGTCTGTGCAGACAGCGCCAGAGAGGGTGAGCTCCACAGGCCGGGCTGAACCTATGGCTTCTCCGACTAACTCATCATCAGCGACTGAGCCCGGAACGACCAGTGCGGTAAATACAACCCATCCTGGCGCCGATGAAAAACCGGCTCTGAGTGAGCCCGGATTCCATGTTGTCCGCGAACCAATGGGCCGCAATGAGCTGTTGTCTCAGCTTTATGGTGATGCATCTGCGAAACCTGAAAATTTTGAGCGTCTGAATCCAGGATTGGGCGACCGAGTCTTACCCGGGGAAATGATCGTCATTGCGGACCCTGAAAGTCTGGAATGCACGCTCGAAGAAAATGATCTGATGGCCGTGGCAGCAGAGGTTAACGAGGAGGTGCGACAACTGAGTGAGCAGGAGGCTCAGTTCATCGTCGATCACTACGATCTGCTGGAACTGATGACAGCGAATGCGGCGACCGGCATGGGTGTGGGTGCAGCCATGGTGGGACAGCAGATCAAGAGCGTAAATGGCATCTTGAAGGAACTTGAAAAGCTCCATCAAAGCACGTTTCGGAAATATGGCAAACTCAGCCATCCCGAATTTTTTGACCGCAGACAGAAATTATTCACAAAGCTGGATTTCGCGCTGGGCAGGGTGGTCCGAAAGGGTATGTCCCTGGGGGATGACGCAAAATTAAAACGGGCTTTGGGGTTGTCGTCCAAAAGCATTGTCCATGAGTGGAAGTCTGCGGGAGTCGGCGGGATACCCGGGTACGCGACGCATTATTCAAAATTAGCTGGCATGGGGAAGGTTGTTCAGGGTACGGGCTACGGTTTGTTGCTGGTCGATGCGGGGTTAGGGGTTGCCAACGTTGCGGAGGCATGCACTCTTGAGTCTGATCAGGCGTGCGAGGCTGCACTAATAGAAGAACCCAGTAAATTGGGAGGCGCATATTTTGGAGCTCAACTGGGGTCCAAATTAGGTGGCGCTTGCGTGTTATTGGGCATTACGACGGGAGTTGGTGGTGTGGCGTGCGTCGTTGTGGCTACAGGAGTGGGTAGTTTCAGTGGTGGCTATCTCGGCAGCAAAGGTGGAGCGATTATGGGCACCAAGATCCGTGAGGTAATTGTTGATGATTGAGAAACTCTCGGTTATTTCCGCATTTTTGGGGATTGCTTCTATGATGGGCGGTTTGTTGGGGATTCTGTTCACCATTACAGTAGCGTTCCCGAGAATACGTCTGGTAGAGGCCAAGATTGCCGAGCCCGGTGCCTATCTTGATATGACAAGGACTCTGTGGGGCGATGGTCCCTGGGGAAGGTGGATTCGTGCCATGAACGTCTGGACCTTCTTCACTTACCGTAATCTCCCCGTGATTGGCAGCAGAGTCGCATCTCGAATGGGTAAAGACGATGGGTCGACTCCCAGGCACTTAAAGTTGTGGGCGCTAATTCCTGTCAGCTTCACTTTTTCATGCGCAACGATATTCACGGTTTCGGCAGTTTTTTTGGTGGTAGTTGAATGACATGTCGCCTGCTGTGAACGTCTTAGCTTCCCTCAAACAGCTGATTTACCGGGTGCGTAACCGTGAGTGATGAATGGAGAATCTTCGCAGCGTATGTTGTGGCCGGGGGTATCCTGCTGAACCTGTTGTTCATCTTTGTGATCGTGACTACGGGTTTTCGTTATGCCAAAAAAATAGAACAACGAGTCGCGACGCATTCTGGCAGTCTTTCCAGTATCAGCCAGATCTGGTCAGAGGCGCTTGTCGGTCGTCTTATCAGGTGCAGCCATGTCTTTGCCTTCCTCGTGTTCCGTAATTGTTCGTCTCGTTTCTGCCACAAACGAGCATCGACGTTGGGTGACCCAGATGTTCCGCTGCCAAAGTTGTGGCAAACGTGGTGTATTGTCCCTTTTCTGTCGATGTATGGAACGCTCGCGGTTGTTCTGGTAGCAGATGTATTAATGCAGTCTGAATGAAACGCTCCTGCTGATGGCAAACTGCGAGCCTTGCCTGCACCTGCCGCGGTCCGAGTGTCCATGATTTCGAAGTTCTTTAGAACATGTCAGCAACTTCAAAACCGAAAAAGCAAGGAAGCTTAAACATGATCACAAAGACCATCCTCAACTTTACCGGCCTCTACGCAGCCCTCCAGCTCTGCATTATCAGCATCGGTGAGGTATTCAACATTGAGATGAATTCCGGCGCGCAGATCGGGGTGATGATTGGTGCTGCCTATGGCGCAATGGTCGCTTCGGTTTCGGCGTTCGGTCGGGCGCCGACGTTTCGGGAGAACTGGATAATGTCCGTCTCTGTGAACATCAGCGCGCTGGTTGTCTCGTTCATTTTCCTGATCGTCATGCTCTTCGTATCAGCCGACGCCCCTGCGATGGATGACGTCATGCTGGTTATCTCAGAACTTCCGCTGGGCATTCTGATGATCGGCTTTGCGGTTTCAGTACTGGTGCAGACCCTCGTGTGCCTGCTGATTTTTGGCAAGGTGGCGCGCCGCTACCTCACGAAGCTGAATCCGGCCTAACTTTCCGACACAGCAAGGTTGTCATTTGACAACCTTGCTGTGTATTATTTGCCTAAGGAATGGCGAGAATGCCCCGCAAGAGACACGCGAACAAAGATATTGAAGCGGCGCTGGCCTATGCAGAACTGAATGGCTGGCGGATCGAAAACAGGAGTGGCCATGCCTGGGGGCGAATGTATTGCCCGTTCAATTCCCGGGATTGTCGGTGTGGAGAGTTCTGTGTTGCCAGTATCTGGAGCACGCCCAGGAGTCCACAGAATCATGCCAGGCAGATTCGCCGCATCATTGATAACTGCACCGAAAACCGAGGTGTCGGAGGTGAAGACCATGAATCGTGAGTACGACTTCACACTTAAATTTTCAGTTCCGCCAGATCTGGCACAGGACCAGCTCGAGAGCTCACTGTTTCAAGCCGGATGTGATGACGCCATAATCGGCCTTGGCCAAAAAGGCCGGCTTGCTCTGAACTTCACACGCGAGGCGGCGTCAGCAGAACAAGCCATGCTAAGCGCAATACGGGATGCGCAACGAGCGGTTCCCGCGGCCCGCCTGGTGGAGGCCGGGCCGGATTTTGTGGGTATTTCCGATATGGCGAGCCTGCTGATGTTTTCCCGCCAGAACATGCGAAAGCTCATTCAAACCCATCTGGCCAGTTTTCCACTGCCGGTCCATGAGGGCGCGTCCGCACTCTGGCATTTGTGCGATGTGCTGGCCTGGTTCTCTGAAACACAGAAGCGAACCATTCCGGCGGATTTAATGGAGGTAGCCCAAGTAAGCATGGGCGTTAATCTCGTGCGGGAAGCAGGGCGAATTGATCAGCGATTACAGGCGCAGCTCAGGTAACAGAGCGCTATCGTTTAACGGTATCCAACAACGCCAGCATCTCCCGCTGCGGCCAGATCGCGCCTTTGACACCCTTAACCGTACAGGGCCTGTCTGCCAACCACGCTCCGGTTCTGTACGGTGCCAGGTCGCTGATCGAAAGCCGGTCATACCAGATCTGATGCTCCAGCTCCTGACCCATCCGGTTCATCGTCGCCTGCACCGAACGGTCGCATTCCGAGTCGCAAACCAGTTCTGCGAGGGCGGTCCCAGCAGCGGTCATCTGTGCCTCATTTACGTCGGACTTTAGCAGCGTGTTCATCAATGCATCCCGAAACCACCAGTCCAGCTCTGTGAAGTCCGGTTTGGTCAGGCAAGTGGCCAGCAACGGAAAGCGGGTGCGGTCGTGAACAAACAACACGCAGTTGCGGCGCTGGATGGTGAGCAGGTTGGCGTGCCAGCCGCTGAGCGGGCTTTCAGGCTCATCATTGGCGGCATAGGGGAGCGGTCGCTTGCGCTTGAGGCTGCCGGATGCGTGTAGTGGCAGTTTTGCCAGCAGTTTCTTGGTGCAGTGGAGGCGGATCATGGGTTTCTGGTTGTGCCCTTTCTGAGGCCCGGTCATAGCTTACTTCGATTTGCGATGAAATAAGAAGGATTCTATGTTTCATAGGGTTAGGTCTTACCGAACGCGGTTGCGGGATCAGTAGTGAAATAAACTGGAAGGATCTACCCCGTGTGTCCTCAAAACGAGAATAGCGGATATGCCGATGAAAAGGATAGCGTGCCAATACGCCATCGTACGGTTTATGCCTTATATCGAGACGGGCGAGTTCGCCAACGTCGGTATTTTGCTGTGGGCGCCAAAAACCCGCTACCTGGGCTTTAAACTGCTTCGGAAAAAACATGCCCGCATCACCCAGTTTTTTGACGAGCAGGACCGGGGGGTGTACCTCAAAACCATGGCGAATCTGGATGCGGAGTTGCGCAGAGTGCAGGGCATGCTCAAAGACCAGATCGCCGAGTTTGGTGATAACGACCGGGAGTATGGATTTCACAGAGGTCTTTTTCAGGAACTGATCCGGCCCCGTGAAACCATTGTACGGTTCAGTGAGCAGCGGGCAGTGCTGGCGGAGAACCCAGAGCAAGCACTGACTGAGCTTTACGAACATTACGTTGGTAGGAACTTCGTCACCCCGGAATATCAGGAGACTGTTCTCGAGAGGGGCATCAAAAAACTTCTGGAACAGCGGGATCTGGCAAAGCGTTTTACCAAGCGTCGGATTGAAGATCAGCTTTACCGAGTCACCTTCCCCTTCGTTGAACAAAAAGACAACGAGGCCATCCGGGTGATCAAACCCCTGTTCCTGGGACAGAAGGATTCCACCGCTATCATTGAGCATGGCGGCAAGTGGAAGCTGAAAGTGGATCAGCTCCGCAAGCGGCACCTGCTGAAAGGCCCAGTGCTATTTCCGGTGAAAGGCCCTGAGCTCGGGCAGATTAATGACGTTCGTGCGGAAGCGTTCGAAGAAACCCTTGCTAATCTGGCGGGCGATGGTATCGAGATAACGCTTCACACTGAACAGGACAGAATTCTCGAATTTGCTGCCCATTAATGGGCTCGGCTCAGGCTTGCGTAAGCGGGTTCGACTCCGGGTTGCGTTGGGAAGTCAATACAGCCCGCGGAATTTCTCGGCAACCTCACCGACCCGATGCATAACATTCTTATCCCGAGCGAGTTGATGCGCGTTGGGCTCCAGAATGGCGATCAACAGAAAGTGATCGTCGTTCATGGCGCCTGAGCAGTAGAGCAGGTGGCAGTCGCTGGTCATCTGAAACTGCATTGCTCTGACCGGCCAATGTGATTCGGCATCCTTCAGGTGAATGTGCTGGACCTGTTCTTCTCGAACGATCTTTAACGTCACATCACTGTCGTAAGGTACATCACGTCCAAAATTTTCCGGGCGCCGCCCGGTTGACTTGTATTCCCTGAAGTCTTCCACCAAATCCTTTAGCTGTCCTTCCGGCATTGCGTTTTCAATGATTTTGGACGTGAATACCGCTACCACTTCGTGAATGCCTCCAGATCCTCTGGCTTTGCCTCTTCCAGGGCTTTGGCGCTGCTCTTACAGTACTCGGCCAGTTCCGCCCCGGATGGCCGGAAGCGGCCGCGGAATGCGCGGGCGGCTTCCTTGTCGCCAATCAGCTTCATCATTTCCTCGAACAATTCGGCGCCAAGCACATAGCCTGCTGGCTTGTTGTGGCTCAGAACGGCAATGGGCTGATCGCCAAAATACTGCGCAGGATTGTTGCGTAAGGCAGAGATGCTTACGGATTTCTCCGCCAGGATGGCGTGAGTTTCCATGACGAACCCTCTCTTGGAAAAAAGCGCGAATATTCTGTTCAAATAATTGCACAAAAAATCGTGCAATTTTTAAGGCACAATAATGCCAAATTTTGGTTTTGTCAAAACCGGAGCTCCGGACCGGTCTGCGTTTCCGGCTCGGATTTATCGCTTTGGAATCGTCGTTTTTCTATAGAGCTTCCGAAACTTCTGCTTTTGCCTCCGGAATTCGCAATTCGCCGGAGAGGAGTTTGGGGAGGAGGGTGTCGCGGAGCTTGGTTAAGGCATCCGTTTGCTCGGAAGTGAGCAGGACTCGCGAATAAATCGCCTCTGCTTGCTCGTTGAACGCTTCCAGTATCCCTTTTCCGGGAACCAGAAAGGGAATAGGGCGGAAGTTCTTTTTGCTGATTTCCTGAAATGTGCTGCCATTCGCTCGGTCGGTAATCTGATTCATGTTGGTTTTTGCCCAGCACAACAGATAGACCGGCCCGTAATGTTGGTTGGGCAGCATGGCGATG
>JAEPMM010000108.1 GCA_017643965.1 Marinobacter sp. | reverse complement strand
GCTAACCTGATCAGAACAGTAGAGCGCTTGTTCAGACTTCTGCTTCAGGTTGCCCGCTGCAGCAGAAGGTTCCGAATGTGGCCGATTGCCCTTGTGGGGTTCAGGCCTTTCGGACAAACACTAACACAGTTCATGATACCGCGGCAGCGGAACACGCTGAACGGGTCGTCCAGATTGGCGAGACGCTCGGCCTGCGCAGTATCCCGGCTGTCCGCCAGGAAACGGTAAGCCTGCAGCAGACCCGCAGGGCCGATGAACTTGTCCGGATTCCACCAGAACGACGGGCACGAGGTGGAGCAACAGGCGCAAAGAATGCACTCGTACAGACCGTCGAGCTTTTCACGGTCTTCCGGAGTCTGCAGCCGCTCGATCGCCGGCGCAGGCTTGTCGTTCACCAGGTACGGCATGACCTTTTCGTACTGCTTGTAGAACAGGCTCATGTCGACCACCAGGTCACGAATCACCGGCAGGCCCGGCAGCGGACGCAACACCAGCTTGTTGTTCTTGACCACCTGGGACATGGGCGTGATGCAGGCCAGGCCATTCTTGCCGTTCATGTTCATGCCGTCGGAGCCACAGACACCCTCACGGCAGGAGCGGCGATAGGCCATCGACGGATCGCGCTCCTTGATGAGGTTCAGAATATCAAGAACCATCAGGTCCTTGCCTTCCGGAATATCGAGCTCGACGTCCTGCATGTAGGGCGCGTTGTCGCTTTCCGGGTTGTAACGATAAAGGCTTACCAACATGTTCACGTCCCCCTTAGTAAGTCCGGATCTTCGGCTCAAACGTGTCAACGGTCTTCGGCTTGAAGTTCACATCACGCTTACCGACACGCTTGTCCAGCGGGTAATACATGGAATGCTTCAGCCAGTTTTCGTCATCACGCTCGGTAAAGTCATTCCGGGCATGAGCACCACGACTTTCCTTGCGCTCGAACGCCGAGATGGCGGTAGCCAGCGCTACTTCGTAAAGGTTGTCGAGCTCCAGAGCTTCAATACGAGCGGTATTAAAGGCACTGCTGGTATCCGCCAGCTTGGTGTTGCGAACACGCTCGCCAATGGCTTCCAGTTTCTTCAGCCCTTCTTCCATGCTCTTGCCGTCGCGGAACACGCCGAAGTAGAGTTGCATGCAGTTCTGCAGATCCTTGCGGACCGCAGCCACGCTCTCACCTTCAGAGGCATTGTCCAGGCGATCAAGGCGAGCCATAGCGCGTTTGATGTCCTCTTCACTGGCGCCGTCCACCTCGAAACCACCGCGCAGCTGCTCTTCGATGTGCAGGCCTGCTGCACGACCGAACACCACCAGATCCAGCAGCGAGTTGCCGCCGAGACGATTGGCACCGTGCACGGAAACGCAGGCCGCCTCACCACAGGCAAACAGACCGGGAATCGGCTTGTCGTTGCCATTTTCGTCCTGGGTCAACGCCTGTCCACCCACGTTGGTGGGGATGCCGCCCATCATGTAATGGCAGGTTGGAACCACAGGCACCGGCTCTTTGACCGGGTCCACGTGGGCGAAGGTGCGAGACAACTCGCAGATGCCCGGCAGGCGCAGATTCAGGGTCTCTTCACCCAGATGATCCAGCTTCAGTAGCACGTGATCCTTATCGGGCCCACAACCGCGCCCTTCGAGGACTTCAATCACCATCGCACGGGCGACTACATCACGACCGGCAAGGTCTTTCGCATTCGGCGCATAACGCTCCATGAAGCGCTCTCCCTCGGCATTGATCAGGTAACCGCCCTCACCCCGGCAACCTTCCGTTACCAGCGTGCCGGCACCGTAGATGCCGGTCGGGTGGAACTGCCACATTTCCATGTCCTGCATCGGGAATCCGGCGCGCAACGCCATGCCGATACCGTCGCCGGTGTTGATCAGGGCGTTGGTCGTGGAGGCGTAGATGCGACCGGCGCCACCAGTGGCCAGAACCGTGGCCTTGGACTTGATATAAGCCACTTCCCCGGTCTCGATTTCGATCGCAACCACACCGACCACTTCATCCTTGCTGTTTTTGACCAGATCAACCGCATACCACTCGTTCAGGAAGGTGGTACCGCCCTTGATATTCGCCTGATACAACGTATGCAGCAACGCATGGCCGGTACGGTCAGCGGCCGCACAGGTACGAGCCGCCTGAGTCGGGTTGTCCGGCCCCTTGGACTGGCCACCGAACGGACGCTGATAGATGCGGCCCTGCTCGGTACGGGAGAACGGCAGGCCCATGTGCTCGAGCTCGAACACCGCCTGGGGGCCCACGGAACACATGTATTCAACCGCGTCCTGGTCGGCAATGTAGTCCGAACCCTTGACGGTGTCATACATATGCCAGCGCCAATCGTCGTTGGGATCCGCGCTTGCGATCGCGCAGGTGATACCGCCCTGGGCGGACACCGTGTGCGAACGGGTCGGAAATACTTTCGTGATACACGCAGTGTTGACGCCAGACTCGGTCAACTGCAGGGCCGCTCGCATACCGGCACCACCGCCACCGATAACAATCGCGTCGTAAGACATGGTCTTGATATTAGCCATCTATTAAAGCCCCCAAAGAATCTGAATGCCCCAGACCACATACACGAACATGGCCAGACCACACACCGCCTGTACCAGGAAACGCGGCGCCATGGCCTTGATGTAATCGGTAGTGACGGTCCAGAGCCCCACCCAGGCATGAGCGCCAAGAGACAGCAGCGCCAGCAGGGTAAAGATGCGGAACCAGGTCTGCGCGAACAACGCGGACCAGGTTTCGTAGTTCACATCACTGAACACCATGAAACCCAACAGGAACAGTGTGTACAGAGCGAGTACGTAGGCTGTGACACGCTGGATCAGCCAGTCGAAAACCCCACTGCGGCCGAGATTCGTTACGCTATTTACGCTGCCCATACCCAAACTCCAGCCAGTACAATCAGAATAACGGAAACCACAAGGGTGATTTTCGAGGCGAGACGGCCGCTTTCAAGCTCTTCACCGATGCCCATGTCCATCAGCAGATGCTTGATACCTGCAACCAGGTGGTACAGCAGAGCAGACAAGATGCCCCAGATGATCAGCTTCGCCAGGAAGCTGTTCAGCAGTTCATTCACGCGACTGAAGCCCTCTTCCCCGGACAGGGAAAGCTGGAGTCCGTAAAGCAGGAACGCAACACCAACGAAAATGATGATGCCACTGATGCGGTGCAATATGGACGTAATGGCTGGCAGTGGAAAATGAAACTTGCCGAGATCGAGATTAACTGGTCGTTTGCTATTCACAGCGCTCTCACACTCTCTCTTGGTTCCACAGGCGGCCGGAAAGACCGATGCGGATGGTTGGTATGTAATGGATCAGCGTGCCGGCGAAACCCGCACACGATTGGCTCAGGAGGGAGAAAACACCAAGCACCACCTGCCGTCGTTGGCACAAAGGCAAGGCATATCCCCGATTCCGGGCTACGGATTATAAGGAGTACCCCCTTTAATTACAAACGCGCAACGCAGCCCAATGCCTGTAAACAGCGGCTTTACACCCACTATATGGATGATTGACAAATTCAATTTGTACACCGTCGCGGCCGTGTTCGGGTATCCCCTCATTGACAGCTTTTGGCAAATATTGAGTTTTCCCACCTCATTTATTGACAAAAAAAGCCAACGCCCTATATTTTGCCGCCAGTTTTGCGATAATACGCGCCTTCCAAGCGCATCTATAAATGTAGATAAAGCTGTCAAAGCTGATAAATAGGAGAGCACCATGACCGACAGGAAAGCCACGCTCTCGGTGGGGGACAAGTCCATTGAGCTACCGGTTTACTCAGGCACCGTCGGCCCTGACGTTATCGACGTACGAGGCCTCGTCCAGGAAGGCGTTTTCACATACGATCCGGGATTCGTGTCCACAGCAGCCTGCGAATCGGCCATCACCTACATCGATGGTGCCAACGGCGTTCTCCTTCACCGCGGTTATCCGATCGAGCAACTCGCGGAACATTCCGACTACCTTGAAGTCTGCTATTTGCTGCTGAACGGCGAACTGCCGACACCGGAAGAGAACAAGCGCTTCCACGAAACCATCAAGAACCACACCATGCTGCACGACCAGATGCGCAACTTCTTCCAGGGCTTCCGCCGGGATGCGCATCCGATGGCCATCATGTGCGGTGTGGTCGGCGCGCTTTCTGCGTTCTACCACGACCAGATGGACGTGACCGATGTGCATCAGCGTGAAATCACCGCGCATCGTTTGATTGCCAAGATGCCGACCATTGCGGCCTGGTGTTACAAGTACAGCATTGGCCAGCCGTTCATGTACCCGCGCAATGACCTGTCTTATTCCGAGAACTTCCTGCAGATGATGTTTGGCGTGCCCTGTGAAGAGTACAAGCCGAACCCGATTCTGGCCAAGGCGATGGACAAGATCTTCATCCTGCACGCGGATCACGAGCAGAATGCATCAACGTCCACCGTTCGCCTCGCCGGCTCCACCGGTGCCAACCCCTACGCCTGCATCGCGTCCGGCATTGCAGCCCTGTGGGGGCCCGCTCACGGCGGCGCCAACGAAGCGGTTCTGGATATGCTGGCCGAGATCGGCGATGAATCCAACATCGAGAAGTTCATCGCCAAGGCCAAGGACAAGGACGACCCGTTCCGCCTGATGGGCTTTGGTCACCGGGTCTACAAGAATTTCGACCCGCGCGCCAAGGTCATGGCGGAAACCGCCCACGAAGTGCTGACTGAGCTGGGCCTGGAGAACGACCCGCTGCTGAAGATCGCCCAGCGCCTGGAGAAGATCGCACTGGAAGACGAATACTTCGTGAAGCGTAAACTGTACCCGAACGTGGATTTCTACTCCGGCCTGATCCTCAAGGCCATCGGCATCCCCACCTCCATGTTCACGGTCATCTTCGCCCTGTCGCGCACCATCGGCTGGTTCTCGCACTGGAACGAAATGGTGTCCGGCGATTACCGCATCGGCCGTCCGCGTCAGCTGTACACCGGTTCCGATGCTCGCGATTACCCGAAAAAGTAATCGAAGGCACGGTAACGGAATGGAAAAAGGCCGCTGATTCAGCGGCCTTTTTTTATGCGCGGCTCCCCACTCCCTGTGATAAGTTAAACCAAACACAACCACAGCGGGAGATCATGCATGACTATCAAGGCGGCCTTTATCGGGCTCGGTGTGATGGGCTATCCCATGGCCGGCCATCTCGCCAGAACAGGGATTGACGTCAGGGTCTGGAACCGTACGTTGGCCAAGGCTGAGGCCTGGGCCGGCGAATACACCGGGCGCGCCTGCAGTTCTATTGCCGACGCGGTGCGTGACACCGATATCGTGCTGACCTGTGTCGGCGCAGACAAGGATCTGGAGGCGGTATTCGGGGGCGACGACGGCATCCTGCGTCACGCGCCAGAGGGCGCCATCCTGGTGGACCACACAACCGCTTCCGCCGGCGTTGCCGTCAGACTGGCCGCTGCTGCCGCAGAACGCCGGCAGGGATTTATTGACGCGCCGGTTTCAGGGGGCCAGCAAGGTGCCGAGAACGGGCAGCTCACCATTATGTGCGGCGGAGATCCGGAGGTATTCGAGCGCGCCCGGCCGGTGCTGGAGCACTATGCCCGCGCGCTCAACCTGATGGGGCCCGCCGGCAGTAGCCAGAAAACCAAGATGGTCAACCAGATTGCCATCGCCGGGCTGGTCCAGGGGCTGTCCGAGGCGCTGCACTTTGCAGAACAGGCAGACCTCGATGTGGCCAGGGTGGTCGATGTGATCTCGAAAGGCGCCGCCCAGTCCTGGCAGATGGAAAACCGCTCCGGCACCATGATCGAGGGTAAATTCGACTATGGCTTCGCGGTCGACTGGATGCGCAAGGATCTGGGGATCTGTCTTGAGGAAGCGCGCAAGGTGAACGCGTCCTTGCCGGTCGCGGCACTGGTGGATCAGTTCTACGCCGACGTGCAGTCCATGGGCGGTAACCGCTGGGACACGTCATCGCTGATCCAGCGCCTGAGAAAGTTCCGGTAGAAATTCCTGGCAGAATGCTGCGCCAAGGTTTTATCCCCTCACCTGTCGGGTTGAGGGGGTAACCATCACAACCCTACTTTTCCTTCGGCTGCCACTTGCCGTTGGCATACCAGGCTGACCAGCCAGTGGCCTTGCCGTCCTTCTCGGACATCACGTACTGCTCTTTGCTCTTCCGGCTGTAACGGATCACGGTAGGATTACCCTCAGGATCACGCTCCGGGGCATCCATCAGGTAATCGTACTTGGGATCGATTTCCTTACGATGGGGTTTGATTTCCATCACCAGCGGTGGCCGGGTTTCCCGGTTTTTCGGGAACTTGCTGGCCGCAAGGAACAGACCGGACGCACCGTCCCGCAGCACGTAGGTATCGTCGACCTTCTGGCATTGCAGTTCAGGCATCGGCACCGGGTCCATTTTGGGCGGTGCCGGCTCGCCGCTTTTCAGCAGCTTGCGGGTGTTCTTGCACTCGGTGTTGGTGCATCCGAAGTACTTACCGAAACGGCCGGTTTTCAGCTGCATCTCGGAGCCACACTTGTCGCACTCCAGCGTCGGCCCCTCGTACCCCTTGATACGGAACGTACCCTTCTCTACCTCGTAGCCAGAGCAATCCGGGTTGTTACCGCAGACATGCAGCTTGCGGCTTTCATCCACCAGGTAACTGTCCATGGCGGTGCCGCACTTCGCACACCGGCGCTTTTTACGCAGCAGGCGGGTCTCGCCCTCACCTTCGACATCGTCATCGGCGCTGACCACCTCATCCCCGGACACCAGGTTGATGGTGGTTTTGCAGCGCTCCTTCGGGGGCAGCGAATACCCTGAGCACCCGAGGAACACACCGGTGCTGGCCACCCGAATCTGCATCGGCCGGCTGCACGTCGGGCACGGAATATCGGTCTCGGTGGGGGTATTGGCGCGCATCCCCCCTTCCTCGGTACTTTCTGCGGTCTCTAGCTGCTTGCGGAAGCGGCCGTAGAAATCGTTCAGGACCTTCTTCCATTGCACCTCGCCCTCGGCGATGTCGTCGAGTTCGTCTTCCATCTTTGCGGTGAAATCGAAATCCATCAGATTGGGAAACGACTCGGACAACCGCTCGGTGACGATCTCGCCCATCTTTTCAGCGTAGAAACGGCGGTTCTGCAACCGCACGTAGCCGCGATCCTGGATGGTGGAAATGATTGAGGCATAGGTCGAAGGCCGACCAATGCCCTGCTTTTCCAGTTCCTTGACCAGGCTGGCTTCGGTGTACCGTGGTGCCGGCTTGGTGAAGTGCTGGGTCGGGTCCAGTTTGGCCAGATCCAGTGACTCATCCACCTTGATGTCCGGCAACGCCACGTCTTCGTCTTTCTTGGCAGACTGCGGGGCCGCCTTGAGAAAACCGTCAAACTTGATGATACGGCCGCGGGTACGCAGTTCGTAGTCGCCATTGGCCACCACAATGGACGTACTCAGGAACTCGGCGTCCGCCATCTGGCAGGCCATGAACTGGCGCCAAATAAGATCATAGAGCTTCTCGGCATCCTTTTCGAGGCCACTGATGTCTGCCGGCCGGCGGCTGACCTCGGTCGGTCGAATGGCCTCGTGGGCTTCCTGAGCGCCTTCCTTGCTGCCGTATACCCGCGGCTTCTCCGGCAGATAGCGCTCGCCGAACTGTTTCTGGATAAACTCACGGCATGTGCTGACCGCATCCTGACTCAGGTTGGTCGAATCGGTTCGCATGTAAGTGATGTAGCCGGCCTCATAAAGGCGCTGGGCCAGCATCATGGTCTTCTTGACGCTGAAGCCCATGCGGTTACTGGCCGCCTGCTGCAGCGTCGAGGTGATAAACGGCGCCGACGGACGTGAGCGGGTGGGTTTGTCTTCCCGCTTGGCAACCCGGAACGAGCCGCCCTTGAGACGCGCAACGTGCTCGCTGCTCTGCTGCTCGTTCTCCGGACGGTAGGGCTTGTCCTGATAACGGGTCACTTCGAAGCGGACCGGCTCTTTGGCCTGCTTCGCGCCCAGATCGGCGTGCAACTGCCAGAACTCTTCCGGAATGAACTTGCGGATTTCCCGCTCACGCTCGACGATCAGGCGCACCGCCACCGACTGCACGCGACCCGCAGACAGACCGCGGGCAAGCTTCGCCCACAGCAACGGCGACACCATGTAGCCCACAACCCGATCCAGAAACCGCCGTGCCTGCTGGGCATTGACCCGGTTATTATCAAGGGCGCCGGGGTCATCAAACGCGGCTTGAATGGCCCGTTTGGTGATTTCGTTGAACACCACCCGGCGGTACTTTTCCGGCTCACCGCCGATGGTCTGCTGCAGGTGCCACGCGATGGCTTCCCCCTCGCGGTCCAAATCCGTCGCGAGGTAGATGTGGTCGGCGGATTTGGCCAGGCGCTTCAGTTCACTGACCACCTTCTCCTTGCCCGGGAGAATCTCGTAACGTGCGCTCCAGTCCTGATCCGGGTCGACACCCATGCGGGCGACCAGCTGCTCGCGAGCTTTGCGCTTCTTGTGAGCCACCTTTTCTTCGGGGCTCAGTTTGCGCGTCGCGGCCGCCTGTTTCGCGCGCTCTTTGGGATCTGACTGAGAGCCGCTGCCGCTAACCGGAAGATCACGAATGTGCCCGACGCTCGACTTTACTATGAAGTCGGGCCCCAGGTACTTATTGATGGTCTTCGCTTTCGCAGGCGACTCGACAATAACGAGACTTTTACCCATATCGGAGATCTGTATCCTTGGCGATAATCGGTTAATAAATCAGCAAACCGTAAACTCGCTGTAAAATCAGTCGGCTAGAAAACACACCATAGCCGGAACATTGTATAGGTGCATTGTTTTACAGGGTCAACAAAAGCAAGACAACCCATTCTTGGCTTTCCGTTCTGCTTTTTTTAAATGAAGCATAAACAGGAAGACCCGGCAATTGCCGGGCCTCCTGAAGAACGTTGCCAATTCGGTTTACCGAATCACAGACGCTCCCACACGGTCGCAATGCCCTGGCCCAGACCGATACACATGGTGGAAACACCAAG
>JAEPMM010000239.1 GCA_017643965.1 Marinobacter sp. | reverse complement strand
GATCAAGTGATTGGCGCCTGACATAGAGCAGGTATCCAATGCCACCAAGCACAAGGAATCCGTGGTTGTAGATGATGGAGTCGTACCACAAATGAAAAAAATCTCTCCACTCTGCCCACAGCCCAAGAATGAGCAGGGGAATGGAGAGAAGCCAGAAATACTGGTAGGGGATTCTGGTAACTGCTGTCGTCATACCGCTTCAATCAGCCCTGATCACTGAATTTTTCCAGTAGCCGCTGTGCTTCCGTGCTCTTGCCAACGGTGCGATAAGCCTCGGCAAGGTGCAGCGCGATTTCCTCGGAATCCGGTTGCAGCTCGTGTGCTTTTTCGAGGATCGGAACACTCTCCTGATGATTTCCGGATTTCAACATGATCCAGCCGTAGGTATCCGCTATCGCAGCGCTCTCCGGACTCAGCTGATAGGCTTTCTGAGCCAGCGAGATGGCGCGATCATCACCGGTTTCATGATAGAGCCAGGCCAGATTGTTGAGGACCACCGTGTTGTCAGGCATCGAGGCAAGCAGTTGCTCATAGTGATGTCTGGCGCTGTCTTCTTTGCCCTGGGATTGCTGCAGTACGGCGAGGCCCAGTCGCATCTGGGCATTGTCTGGAAAACGGTCGATTACGGATTCAAGGAACGACAGAGCCTCGGCATCCCGACCCGAACGCTGGAGGTTGCGTGCGTAACCGTTGGCAATCTCTGCGCTGGATTCTTTGCCGATTGCCAGCTGGTAAAGCTCCGCGGCTTGACGGTGCTCACCGCGCTGCTCGAAATACCGCGCCTCGACCAGATAGGGTGCAGCGGAGTCAGGGTGTTGTCTCTTCGCATCCTGCAGCAGTTCGCGGGCCGTCGTTGTATCGTTATCGGCAAAGGCCACGGCCGCTGCCTGCAGGGCAATATTTTCGTAACCGGGAAATAGCGCCTGCGCACGCTGCAGAACGCTCGCTGCACGGTCGCGATTCTCATTCTGGCGCAGCATTGCCGCAACGGTGTTGTACAGCGTGGCAACCAGGGGTTCGGCGTCCGCAGGCGCGTTCTCTTCGCTGCGTTCGAGGAGTGCTGCCGTCAACGCATCGGCCTCCTGCTGGTTCCCGGCAAACAGGGCACTCTCAAGCAGTACCAGTTTCGGGCCAGTGGCATCCGGTTGTTTGTCCAGAATGTCGCGCATGGTTTTGCGCACGGACTCGGCATCGGAAACTTCCGTTAAGCCCTGAAGCGCCTGGCGGTTGTCCGGGGCCAGCTCGACAGCCCTGCGAAAATGGGTAAGCGCCTCCGGAGTGTTCTGTTGGGTTCTGGCAAGATTACCCAGCGCGATTTCGGGAGCCGGGTGTTCCGGGGCCTTTTCCCCCGCGCGCAGGAAGAAGGTTCGTGCCTGTTGCGGATTACCGGTTCGGGCAGCGATATTGCCCCGTGCAATGAGGGCGGTTGCGCTGTCAGGTTTTGCCTTGATCCAGGCCTCCGCTGTCGAGATGGCCTGCTCGTTGGCTCCCGCTGCCAACTGCGCCTCAATGGTTATCACACGAGCCTGCTCGCTGAGGGCAGAGTTTGCGGGAACCTGTGAGGCCTGTTGAATCGCCTTGTCGTGCTCTCCGCGTTGGGCCAGGTAGCCGGCGAACCTCAGTCGCAAAGCGTGATTGTCCGGTGCCAGGGCAAGGGCTTTCTCGATCAACGGCTCGCCGGTTTCCAGATCGCCGGCGCTGAGTGAGGCAATGCCAACCAGAGCCAGGGTTTCCGGATCCGTGGTCTTATCCGACAGTTTACTGAGAATTGCACGGGCCTCTTCCGGATCCTGCATCTGGATTCGTGCGGCAGCAAGCAGTTTACTGGCGGCCTCGGAATCGCCCATTTCGGCCACAGGGCGGAGCAACTTTTCAGCTTCCTCAACCCGACCCTGGCGGAAGCGGATCATGCCAAGCATCAATGAACTCTGTTCATGGTTGGGTACCTGCTTGAGCACTTCCTCAAGGTGGTCGGCGGCCGTTTCCACGTTGCCCGCATCATAGGCTTCCCGGGCTGCTATGATGTTGCTCTTGATCGTGCCCGGTCCGGATTTCGCCAGAATTTCCTCGTAAACAAAAGCTTCAGCCGATTTTCCCTGCGCCCTGAGCACACGGATCAGCGACGAGATAGTCTCGTATTTGCGATAGGTCATGATGTCGTACTGACCAATGTCCTCAAGGGCCCGAATATACGCCTCTTCCGCCACCGGCCAGTTCTCGGCCTCATGAGCGAGCTGGGCTTTCCACAACCAGAGTTCCGCGTTTTGCGGGTCGACCGTCTGGGCTTCCTCGATCAGCTTTTTCGCCCGCTCGGGGTCACCGTTGGCGTGAGCAACCCGGGACAGTCCAACCAGAGGTAGCGCAGAGTTACCGTCCAGGGAACGGGCCTCGTTGTAAACCTGCTCCGCTTCATCCGTGCGGTCTGCTGCGAGCAGGGCACGTGCTTTCAGCAGACTGAGGCTGATCAGCAGGGCGCGGTCCTCGGTCTCGATACGATCAAGGGTTGCCAGCGCGTCGGAAGTAAGTCCCTGCATGAGTCTGGCTTCAGCACGGATGAGCGCCGCCTGGTGTCTGACGCTGGCATCCATGGACGCCTCAGGTATGGCGTCGATCAGCCAGTCCAGTTGCCGCTCTGCATTACGGGCGTCACCGGCTTTCAGCAGGTTATTGATGATCAGGAAGTAGGGCTCCGGGTTTTCGGGCTGCAGGTCAATGGCACTGCGGGCTTCTACTGTGCTGGCTTTCAGTTCCCCCTGGCGTTGCAGAAAACGGGATTGGTCCAGATGGCTGAGATACTGGATGTCTTTCTGACTCATCTCGTTATCACTGCCGCCGCAGCCGGCGACCGCCAGGCTGATTGCAACAGAAAGTAGGGTTGCACGTACTGCTGAAACTGGTTTCATGGCCCTGTACCTATTCCTTTTCCTTCAGGCTTTTTAGGAGGTTCCCTTCACTACGTCAGGCACCGGTTGCCGCGTGTGACGTCTCTATTCGATACTTGTCTGTCAGGTTGTATAGCGTGGGGCGGGTGACGCCCAACAGGCGCGACGCCTGTGCCATATTGAAATTGCAACTTTGCAGCGCCTGCATGATGGCCTGGCGTTCTGCGGTTTCCCGGACCTGACGGAGGTTCAACTGGCTTTCATGCAATTCCGCACCCTGTTGCAACTCCAGATCCGATGCGGTGACCCGTTTGCCATCCGCCATGATCGTGGCCCGCTTCACTTTGTTGATCATCTCCCGCACGTTCCCCGGCCACGGGTACTGGCTGATGGCGCAGATGGCGTCTTCGGTGAAGGAGAGGTTGGGGCGGTCCATCTGTTTGCCGAGGGTTTTCAGCAGCGACTGGGCGATAACCAGGGCATCGCCGTCGCGATCCCGCAGTGCGGGTACGTCCAGTGTGATTTCGCTGATCCGGTAGTAGAGATCTTCACGAAATTCAGCGCTATCGATGAGTTGGCGCACATCCCGATGGGTTGCGCACACGACCCGCACATCCACCGGAATGGGATTGACCGAACCGACACGATCGACCACGCGCTCCTGCAGAAAACGCAGCAATTTGGCTTGCAGCGCCATCGGCATGTCGCCGATCTCGTCAAGAAACAGGGTGCCGCCGTTGGCGTGTTCGATCTTGCCTTTCTTGCTCTGGGTCGCCCCGGTGAATGAGCCCTTCTCGAATCCGAACAGTTCGCTCTCCAGGAGATTTTCGGGAATCGCGGCGCAGTTAATGGCGGCAAAGGGCTTGGCAGCCCGATGGCTGAGATCATGGAGCGCGCGGGCCAGCAATTCCTTACCGGTGCCGGTCTCCCCGGTGATCAGTGTGGTGACATCCGTTGGTGCCACTTTTTCGAGGGTGCGGCAAATGCCGAGCATTTGTGGGCTGGCCGCAACAATGCCCTTGATGCTGGTGCCGTTACGGTGTTGGGAAAGCTCGCGGTTTTCTTTCTCAAGTTCCGCCAAACGGAAGGCGCGATGCACCACGAAGGTGAGTATTTCCGCATCCAGGGGTTTCTGATAGAAGTCGCAAGCCCCCATGCCAATGGCCTTGACGGCGTTGTCCTTGTCTTCACGGCCAGTAACCACGATGACCTTGGTCTGAGGCGACAGCCGGAGTATTTCCTCAAGCAGGCGGAATCCTTCGGAGGCGCCGCCCGCATCCGGTGGTAATCCGAGATCCAGGGTGACCACGTCGGGTTCCGTACGTCGCAAGGTCGTCAGCGCAGACTCGCGATCGGCGGCGACAGTGACGTCAAGATCGTCACTGAAACACCATCGCATCTGGCTTTGCAGGCCCGGGTCGTCCTCTACGATTAACAGTCGTCTACTCACAACAGCTTAAATCCCTTTCTGTCTGTGACTGCATTGATGCCCAATGGCTCAATTCTTCCCTACAGTGATTCTTAACCGAAGATTGACGCTTTGCAATGATTGCGTGATCTGAATTTTGAAATCGACGATTATTTGGCACTTTGTTTGGGTTGCGGATGTTCAATAACCGGTTTTTCTTGTATCGCGGGCTTTTCGGGCGAATCAGTAGCGGCCAGCGGGAAGCGCACTGAGAAACACGAGCCAACCCCCGGTTCGCTGGTTACATCAATATTGCCGCCCACTTTGCGCACGTACTCTCTGGCCTGGTAGGCACCGATGCCCATTCCGGTCAGGCCTTTTGTGCTCTCGAAGGGCTTGAACAACTGGGAGCTGATGAAGTTCGGGGACATGCCCGTGCCGGTGTCCTGGATAAACAACACCACGTGATCACGGGCATTCTTCAGGGTCAGAGTGATCTCGCCGCTGGGAGGGGTTGCATCCTGGGCGTTCTGGATAAGATGGCCAAGAATGCTGCGCAATTGCTCGGGATCAGCTTCTATGAGAGCGGGTGAGGGCGTTCCGACCAGGCGAGGGGCCGGTTGCTGACGGTTATAGTGTTCCACAAGGTCTTTCACTACATCGCGCAGATCCAGAACATCGGTACTGTCGTTGTCCTCATAGGGCCTGCGAATGTGGTCAACCAGATTGGCCATCTTGCGCACGGCGTGATCGGTTGTCTGGATCATGTCGTCGATGAATGCCGGGTTATTGCGGTGTCGGGGGGCGTTCTTCACCAGCAGCGACAGTTGGGCGATCAGGGTTTTGAGGTCATGAACCATGAAGGCGGATGCCTTGCTGACCGCTTCAAACTGCATGGCGCGCGATAGCCGGCTCTGGGCATCCGCCTGGGCGAGCAGGTTGCAGGTTTGCCGCGCAACCACCTTGATCAGGTCAAAATTTTCCCAATTGAGTTCAACCGGCGCGTAGGGGTTGCCGATCAGTGCGATGCCGTACAGCTCATTGCCGAGGTAGAGGGGAATGATCAACCAGCCGTCGGCAATCCGGGTGATGGAATCGGGGATCTCCAACAGGTTGTAGCGTACGGGATCTGATCGGTACTCGTGGAGATCGATAATCCACTCCCGGTCACTGAAAAAACGACCGATCTCGCTGTCGGCGTCAATGCTGGTAAACCGCGGCGCGGCAAGGTTTACCGAGGTTTTCAGCACATAGGCGTTCTGCTCGTCGCGAATCCACTGGGCGCCTGTATTGCTTTCGACCAGACCCCCGAGAATCCGCACCACCCGCTCCGGTAGCG
>JAEPMM010000261.1 GCA_017643965.1 Marinobacter sp. | reverse complement strand
GGGTGTAGGCCCTGCGACAGTTCCGTTTGTCGCAGGGCCCCGGGGCGGCCGAATCAGTTCTCGATCGGGTCCTCAAGGGTTTCCTCGTCATTGGCCAGAGCTTCGATGCCCGGAGCAGAGGCGCTGAGCCAGTTGTTTAGTTCAACCAGATCCTGTGGGCTCAGTGTGCCGGCCGCCTGTTTCAGGCTGAGTGTGTTGATCACATAGTCGTAACGGGAGTTTGCGTAATCCCGCAGCGCCACATAATACGCACGCTCGGCATCCAGCACTTCCACGATGTTGCGGGTGCCCACTTCGTATCCGGCCCGGGTCGCATCCAGGGCACTGCGGCGGGAAATGATGGTTTGCTCCAGCGCTGACGTTGTCTCGATGTTGGTGTTCACCGTGCGGAACAGGCTGCGGGTGTTGACCCGAACGTCCCGGCGGGTGGTTTCCAGACTCTGCTCGGCAACTGTGACGAGGGACCGTTGCTGGCGAACGCCGGCCTGGGTACCACCGCCCATATACAGCGGCACGTTCAGAGTGACCCCGATCACCGCCTCGGTGGTGGTGCCGTCTGATGTGCGCTGCTGCAGCGGTGAGGCCCCGTCGTCGAGACCGTTAATATCGCTTTTGCCATAGGAGGCGTTGAGATCCAGCGTCGGGTAGTGGCCGGCTTTCGCCACATTCAGGTTGGCCTCACTGGCGTTCAGCTCGAACATCGCGGCCTGAATGGTCCAGTTCTGCTCCAATGCGGTGGTCTCCCACTGGGACGGATCCATCGGTTCGGGGCGGCCGAGCGGGAAGTTTTCCCGTAGGTTTTCGAGTTCTTCGGTGTACTCGCCGGTCAGCCGGGCAAGCTGCTCGCGGGTGATGTCCAGGTCACTCTCCGCAGCGATGCGCTGGCTTTTGCTGTCGTCGTAGCTGGCACGGGCTTCATACACCTCGGTGATCGCGATCAGGCCCACGTCAAAGCGTTCCTGCGCCTGCTCATACTGGCGCTGGATAGCAGCTTCGGTGGCGCGGGCTGTAGTCAGGGTGTCGGCGGCCCTGAGTACATTGAAGTAAGCGCTCGCCACATCGAGGATCAGCTGTTGTTGAGCGAGGTTGTACTCCGCACGTGCGGCTTCGCTCTGGAACTTACTGGCGTCGAAGCCGTACCAGGCGTCAGCGCGGAACAGGGGCTGGCTCAGCCGGACGCCGTAGGCCAGGGTCGTGTAATCCACTTCCTGATCGGACGATTCCGTGTCGGTGTAGTTGGCTTCACCGAACGCATTGATCTGCGGCAGCAGGTTGGCGCGGCTGACATCGGTACCGGCTTCCTGCGCTTCGAAACTGGCCCGTGCTGCTGCAATTCCGGAGTCGTAAGACAGCGCTTTCTCGTAGGTCTCGATCAGATTCATGGCGAGCACCGGATTGGCCGCGAGCAGTCCGATCATCCCGGAAAGGAATCGTTTCTTCATTGTTTCTCCTAATACGTTAGCGCGTCACTCCACTCCGGAGCGCATCTGTTGCCGCGTTTGGACAGCGCCCGCGAGCAACAGTGGACGAGTCTGGCTGGCCATTATGGACAATAATTGCGCGCATCTCTACACTTGCAAATGTCACTCATTTAGAGTGTTATGCATTAGCACATCGCGTCTTGACGGGGTGCTGGCCGGAACGTTCTCCGGCCGGCTGAGATTGCATCGCAAAACCCGCGACCTGATCCGGATAATACCGGCGTAGGAATTAAGACCAGACAGCAGTGAAGCATGTGGAATCTGCCGTGCTCCGTCATACGCGACCCGATATCACCCAACCCGTTCCGGGAGCGCATGATGACCGATACAACGTCCTCTTTACCCACATACCTGAGCGATTCCGCCCGCGTCGATTCGGCCGCTGTTCAGCCGTTGCCCAATTCCCGCAAGATTTACGTGCAGGGTAGCCGACCGGACTTGCGGGTGCCCATGCGGGAAATTACCGTGCAGGACACACCCACGGAAATGGGTGGAGAAAAGAACCCACCGGTCAGGGTGTACGACACCTCAGGCCCTTACACTGACCCGGAAGCCACCATCGACCTGCGCAAAGGCCTGCAACCCATCCGCGCCGCATGGATCGCCGAGCGGGGCGATGTGGAGCAGTTGGAGGACTACACATCCGAATTCACCCGCCGGCGAATGAAAGATCCCCAGCTGGACCCGCTGCGCTTTATGGACGAGCGCAAGCCGCTGCGGGCCAAGCCCGGACAAAACGTCAGTCAGATGCACTACGCCTGCAATGGCATCATCACCCCCGAGATGGAATTCATCGCCATTCGCGAAAACATGAAGCTTCATGAAGCGAGAGAGCAGGGCCTCCTGCAGGACCAGCATCCGGGGCAGTCCTTTGGCGCCTCACTGCCGTCGGAAATCACGCCGGAATTCGTCCGGGACGAAGTAGCTCGCGGCCGTGCCATTATCCCCGCCAACATCAATCACCCTGAAACCGAACCGATGATCATCGGTCGCAACTTCCTGGTGAAGATCAATGGCAACATCGGCAACTCCGCGGTCAGCTCGTCCATCGAGGAGGAGGTGGAGAAGCTGACCTGGGGCACCCGCTGGGGCTCCGACACCATCATGGACCTGTCCACCGGCAAGAACATCCACGAAACCCGCGAGTGGATCATTCGCAATTCGCCGGTGCCGATCGGTACCGTGCCGATTTATCAGGCGCTGGAGAAAGTCGGTGGCGTGGCCGAGGACCTGACCTGGGAAATTTTCCGCGACACATTGATCGAGCAGGCGGAGCAGGGCGTGGACTACTTCACCATTCACGCCGGCGTGCGCCTGCACCACGTACCGATGACCGCCAAGCGCACCACCGGCATCGTCTCCCGCGGTGGCTCGATCATGGCCAAGTGGTGCCTGGCGCACCACAAGGAAAGCTTCCTGTACGAGCATTTCGAAGACATCTGCGAAATCATGAAAGCTTACGACGTGTCCTTCAGCCTCGGCGACGGCCTGCGCCCCGGCTCCATTGCCGATGCCAACGATGCGGCCCAGTTCGGCGAACTGGAAACCCTGGGCGAACTGACCAAAATCGCCTGGAAGCACGACGTACAATGCATGATCGAAGGCCCGGGACACGTGCCCATGCAGCTGATCAAGGAGAACATGGACAAGCAGCTGGAATGCTGTGACGAAGCCCCGTTCTACACCCTCGGCCCCCTGATCACCGACATCGCCCCGGGTTACGACCACATCACCTCCGGCATCGGTGCCGCGATGATCGGCTGGTACGGCTGCGCCATGCTCTGCTACGTCACCCCGAAAGAGCATCTGGGCCTGCCCAATAAGGACGACGTCAAAACCGGCATCATCACCTACAAGATCGCCGCCCATGCTGCCGATCTTGCCAAGGGGCACCCGGGGGCCCAGATCCGCGACAACGCCCTGTCCAAGGCCCGCTTCGAGTTCCGCTGGGAAGACCAGTTCAACCTCGGCCTCGATCCGGACACCGCCCGTGCCTACCACGACGAAACACTGCCCAAGGAATCCGCCAAGGTGGCTCATTTCTGCTCCATGTGCGGACCGAAGTTCTGCTCCATGAAGATCTCGCAGGAAGTCCGTGAATACGCAGCCGAGAAGGGCATCGACGAAGTCACGGCGGTCGACGCTGGTATGCAGGAGAAATCGAGGGAGTTTGTCGAAGCCGGGAGTAAGCTTTACGACAAGATCTGACTCTGGCGTTTGATGGCCCTGGCCTGACGGCTAGGTGTTGTGAGCCAGGGTGGTGGTTGAGGTTTGCACGAACGTTGGGGGCAGTCCTTGGAGGGAGGCTTTCCAAAAATTTGCGTAGCCATGGATGGCGAAGCAGAAGCGCCACACGGATGTGCCGCAGGAGCGGTTTTTGGAAAGCCTCCCTCCACGGACTGCCATGCACACGGCCCTGACAGGCGAGGGCCAGAGCTTGCAGTCATACCACCGGACCGGCTATCGTTCAAAATCGAACCAGTAACCGGATGAACGATGACCAAGCCGTTCCAGTTCAACGCCAGCGACGTCAAAGTCGAAAAACGCGAAACCGTCTTCCAGGGCTTCTTCCGCATGGACAAGCTGTGGCTGACCCACCCGCGTTTTGACGGCCGCGACATGCCCGTCTTCACCCGCGAACTGTTTATCCGTGGTGACGCCACCTGTGTGCTGCCCTATGACCCGGAGCGGGACGAAGTCGTGCTGCTGGAACAGTTCCGCCTCGGTGCCATGGATCGGGACCAGTCGCCCTGGCTGCTGGAACTGGTCGCCGGCATGAACGAAGCGGGCGAAACGCCGGAAGACGTTGCACAGCGGGAAGGGCAGGAAGAAGCTGGTCTGACATTCAGCTCGCTGGAAAAAATCTGCAATTACCTGGTTTCGCCCGGGGGCACCACCGAACTGATACACCTCTACTGCGGTCGCATCAGCACCGAATCGGCCGGCGGTCTGTTCGGTGTGGAGCATGAGCACGAAGACATCCGTGCCCACGTAGTCTCCGCCGACGAGGCCATTGCCATGATCGCCGACGGCCGAATCAACAACGCGGCGGCGATTATTGCGCTGCAGTGGCTTCAGTTGAATCGTCCCCGCTTGCGGGAAGGGTGGGCCTGATGGGCGAATGGACCATGAAACCGAAACGCTATGTGCCGGATCTGCGGCAGCTCGGCGCCCTGTGTGACGGCAACTACCTGCGTCTGCGACAGCTGCGGCAACTTGAAGCCGGTGGCGAGCCGGTGTCCGAGTTCGAGCTGCACCGGGAATCCCAGTACCTCGGGCGTGTGCGGATCAAGGTGCTGCAAACCGCCCGCTTTACCGAGACGCTGCTGCTCGAGCAGATCCACAACGCCGGCCGTTGGCTCAATAACCCCCAACTGACGGTGCGGGTATATCATGATGCGTCCATGGCGGAAGTGATCAGCTGCTACCGGGATCGCCAGATCGCTGCAGTCAATGATTACCCCAATCGCTTTATGCACCACCCGGACGAGAAGGTACTTAGAGGGGACTCAGCCTCAATATCCAATAAAGGATTAAAAATAATTGATGAATTATCTATTGATAAATTACCTTCTTGGTTGTGGTGGAATGGAAGTTTGGATGAATCCCCTGAAATTTTCGAATATTTTACTGATTATGGTCTAAGGT
>JAEPMM010000116.1 GCA_017643965.1 Marinobacter sp. | reverse complement strand
CCATGGCGGTCGACCGCCGCTTTGATGGAAGCCGCCACAGCCTCCAGCGCCTGCGGCCATGGCAGCTCCGAGCCATTGACTCTGGGGGCCAGCAAGCGGCCGTGGTCACCGAGGGTTTCAGCCAGGCTTGCACCCTTGACGCACAGCCTGCCCTGATTGGCCGGATGGGCTTTATCTCCGGTGATCGCCGGCGTCTCCCCAGCCGTTGCCACCACACCACAGCCCACACCACAGTATGGGCACGTTGTGTTGGTCGTCGTTGGTTGGCCATCGGATGGCAACAGCATGGGCGCTCCAGCAATCAATAGGCACAAAAAAGCCCGTCAGGCTCCGGACGCATTCGCGGCCGGAATCATGGCGGGCTTCGTTGCCTGTGTTCAGGGGGTTCCGCGACGCTGCCGGGGAGGGCCATCGGGATTCTTGTGCCCGGATGGTTTGCAATTCAGGGGCCAAGGCGGGAAAACGGCCGCCAACCCGCGGGTTGCGCTGATGCCGTTCCGGGTTTTTCCGTGGCCATCCAGCGCATACGGGCCACATTCTGGTGCAATACCCCCGCGCCGCGCACAAGTGCGAGGCACATTTTATGCCCTCAACGGTGCCCCGCACGCGCTAACATGCGCTAAAAAGGCATCTAAACCTCTGTTTTACTGCCGTTCACCATCTATGGCCGAGAATTTGCTGTGTTCACGCCATACGCAATGAGAACGTGAGGGAACGCCATGCAGCCACCAGAGCCATTACGAATACTGCTGATCGACAATAATCCGCAACGGGCCAGTCAGGTGTGTGCTGCGCTGACCCAGAGCGGTCATGAAGTGATCCGTCAGCGCCCCACTGCCACCGGTCTGACCGCTGCCGTCGCGCGGGACCAGCCGGACATGGTGATCATCGATATGGAGTCGCCGGACCGGGACACCCTGGAGAACATGAGCACCCTCAACGAGCATGCCCCCCGGCCCATCGTGTTCTTCGCCGATGAGCCCGGTGACCGCGCCACCATTCAGGCAGCCGTGCGGGCCGGCGTCAGCGCCTACGTGGTGGACGGCATCAGACCGGACAGCGTTCGCTCCATCATCGATTCCGCCATCGCCCAGTTCGAGTCTTTCCAGGCCCTGCGTACCGAGCTGGCCCAGACCCGCAGTGCGCTGGAAGACCGCAAGATCATCGAGCGGGCCAAGGGGCTGATCATGAAACGGGAAAATTGTGACGAAAACACCGCGTTCCAGATCCTGCGTTCCACCGCAATGGATCACAGCGAACGGCTGCCGGATATGGCCCGCCGGATTGTCGCGCTGATTGGAGAACCGGCGGACAGCATTGCCCTCAGACAGGCGTCTTGAGGCGATACGGCAATATGGTCAACCCCACCCCCATTCACCATGGCAACGGCTTTCACCTGAGGCTCGGTTTCGTGCCGCTGCTGGATAGCGCCCCGCTGATCATCGCCCAGGAACTGGGCCTGTTCGAGGCGGAAGGGCTGCAGGTGGAGCTGGTGCGGGAGAGCTCCTGGGCGTCGCTGCGGGACAAGGTCAGCTTCGGTTTGCTGGAAGGCGGTCAAATGCTGGCACCGATGCCGCTGAGCATGTCGCTGGCCAGCGATCGCCCGCGGGTGCCGATCATCACCGGCATGGTGCTGAGCCGCAATGGCAACGGCGTTACCCTGGGCAACTGGCTGTTTGATCAGATCCTGCAAACCGGTGCCAACCTGCTGAAACCCATCGAGACCGCCCGCGCACTGGTCACCGTGGCACGACAGCGCCAACAGCCGGTGCGGCTCGCTTCGGTAGCCCCCTGGTCCAGCCACGACCTGCAACTGCGGGACTGGCTGGATTCTGCAGGCGCCATCAATGGCCGGGATTTTCACATCATCCCGGTATCGCCGGTCCAGATGATGGATGCGTTGCAGAGTGGCGCCATCGAGGGTTGCTGTGTCGGCGAGCCGTGGAACAGCGTGCTGGAGCGGCGCCAGCTCGGACACATCCTGCATTCCGGTCACCAGATCTGGCAGAATGCGCCGGAAAAAGTGATCGGCGTTCGCAGGGACTGGGCAAACCAGCATCAGGAGATGCACCGTCATCTGATCCGCGCCCTGCTGGCCGCCTGCCGCTGGCTCGACCGCGCCGCCAACCACACCATGCTGGCACAGATTCTCTCCCGCCCGGACTACCTGGGCGAATACTTTGATCGCAATATCGGTGAGCAGTTTCCGTTACATTCCGGTGGCCGCAGCCCGTTCCACCCCGGGCTGCACCAGCATTTTTTCCGCAACTCGGCCAACTTCCCCTGGTTGTCCCAGGCCCACTGGCTGGCCACCCGGCTCATTGCCCATCGGCAACTGGACACCATCGACAACGACGCCCTTCGGGACATCGTGCGCCCCGATATCTTCCGTGACGCCGCCAGCTCCCTCGGCATAGATACGCCCACCATTGACAGCAAGACCGAGGGCCAGCACCAACGTCCGTTTATCCTCGACGGACAGTTCGGACCGGTCAACGTCGCCAGCGATTACCTGTTGGGGGATCAGCGTCACGACTGGCAGGCAGACGGGGCCTCGCCTCCACTGCCCGCAAATGAGGCCTGACGCACCAAAACCGGTCCGGATTCCCCCTGCCATCCCGAAACTGCCTGGGCCGGAAAACAAAATACTCTTTGATTTCATCATGATGGGAAACTGGCACAGGGCCTGCTTAGATAACCACAGAGCGAGTGAAACGCAGCCAACGATCACCACCTTGATCACAATTTGAATTCCCAGGCACAGGCGCCTGCTTCCCTACCCAGGGCAGCAGGCGTTTTTTTTGGGACTGAACAAACGTCAGGAGACACCGATGACATCCGGACCAAAGATTTTCAGAGTATTGACCGCAGCGACCCTGCTCATGGCGGGAGCCGCCAGCGTCCAGGCCGAGATCGGACCGGCCGAAAAGCCGGACCTGAAACTGGGTTTTATCAAGCTGACGGACATGGCACCCCTGGCCATCGCCTGGGAGCAGGGCTTCTTTATGGATGAAGGTCTGTTCGTGGAGCTGGAAGCCCAGGCCAACTGGAAAGTGTTGCTCGACGGCGTGGTCACCGGGTCTCTGGACGGAGCCCACATGCTGGCCGGCCAGCCCCTGGGTGCCACCATCGGCTACGGTACCCAAGCCGACATTATCACCGCTTTCAGTATGGACCTGAACGGCAACGGCATTACCGTGTCCAACGATGTCTGGGAGCAGATGCGCCCCCACATTGACGATAACGGGGATGGCAAGCCGGCCCACCCCATCAGCGCGGTCGCGCTCAAGCCGGTGATCGAGCAGTATCGCGACAAGGGCGATCGTTTCCGCATGGGCATGGTCTTTCCGGTGTCCACCCACAATTACGAGCTGCGCTACTGGCTGGCCGCCGGCGGCCTGAACCCCGGCTTTTATGCACCGCAGCGGGGCGACACCAGCGGAACGCTGGAGGCGGATGTGCACCTCTCGGTTACACCGCCGCCGCAGATGCCGGCCACCATGGAAGCCGGCACCATTCAGGGCTATTGCGTGGGCGAGCCGTGGAATCAGCAGGCGGTGTTCAAAGGCATCGGCGTGCCGGTGATCACCGACTACGAGATCTGGCCCAACAACCCGGAAAAGGTATTCGGTGTGACCGAGGACTGGGCCGAACAGTACCCCAACACCCACTTGCGCCTGCTTCGGGCCCTGATCCGCGCGGCCCACTGGCTCGACGAGAATGACAACGCCAACCGCGCGGAGGCGGTGAAAATCCTGGCCCGCTCCAACTACGTGGGCGCCGACGAGGAAGTGATCGCCAACTCCATGACCGGCACCTTCGAATATGAGAAAGGCGACGTGCGTGACGTACCGGACTTCAACGTGTTCTTCCGCCACTTCGCCACCTACCCGTACCCGTCGGATGCCATCTGGTATCTCAGCCAGATGCGCCGCTGGGGGCAGATTGCAGAACCCAAAACCGATGACTGGTACATGGAGACGGCCGCGAAAGTGTATCGCGCTGACATCTACACCGAAGCCGCCCGCTCACTGATCGCCGACGGCACCCTCAGTGCAGAGGACTTCCCGGACCTGGACGACGAGAATTTCGCCCGCCCGTACCAGGGTGAGCTGATCGACGGTGTGGCATTTACCCCGCGAGAGCCCAACGCCTACATCGACAGCTTCGAGATTGGCCTGAAAGGCTCGCAAACACCCTAATACGTCAGGGTCAGGAGACATCACATGACGACACTCAACCCGACCAGCCCACTCACCCAGAGCCAACGATGGCTGCGTGCGGTCACCGACAAGCTGTCCGCACGCCATGTGGCGGACACCGCGCGCCAGCTGCTGTTACCGGCCATCGGCATCCTCCTGTTCCTGGGCTTCTGGCATCTGGCCGCACCCCAGGTGCAAACGTCCCTCGGGGCGTTTCCCGGACCGGCCCAGGTGCTGGAGCAATCCGGTCAGCTCTGGCAGGAGCACAGCAACCAGCGGGACCGGGCGGAGAAGTTCGTCGCCATGCAGGAGCAGCGTAACGAACGCATTCTGGCGGAGAACCCCGCGGCCGAGGTGAAGATTCGCGCCTACCCCGGCGCGCCCACCTTCTTTGACCAGATCGTGACCAGCCTGGGTACGGTACTGGCGGGTTTTGTGCTGGCCACCCTGATCGCGGTGCCGCTGGGCATTATCATCGGGCTGAACCGCCACTTCTCGGCGGCGGTGAACCCGCTGATCCAGATTTTCAAACCGGTGTCACCCCTGGCGTGGCTACCCCTGGTCACCATGGTGGTGTCTGCCACTTACGTCAGCGACGACCCGATGTTCGAGAAATCGTTCCTGACCTCGATGATCACCGTCACCCTGTGCAGCCTGTGGCCGACGCTGATCAACACCAGCGTGGGTGTGGCGGCGGTCAATCCGGATCTGCTGAATGTCTCGAAGGTGTTGCAGCTGTCGTTCTGGACCCACGTTCGCAAAGTGGTGCTGCCGTCGTCGATTCCGATGATCTTTACCGGCTTACGGGTGTCGCTGGGCATTGCCTGGATGGTGCTGATCGCCGCCGAGATGCTGGCCCAGAGCCCGGGGCTCGGGAAGTTCGTGTGGGATGAGTTCCAGAACGGCAGCAGCCAGTCCCTGAGCCGCATCATGGTGGCGGTGCTGGCCATCGGGTTTATCGGCTTTCTGCTGGATCGGATCATGCTGCTGGTGCAGAAGCGCGTGGCCTGGAACGAATAATGTCAGTTGAGGAAATCGCTATGAGCAAACCCCATCTTGAATTAACCAGCGTTCAAATGGCCTTTGAGACACCCTCCGGGCCTTTTATCGCACTGGATAATGTCGACCTGAAGATCCGCAAAGGGGAGTTTGTGTCCCTGATCGGGCATTCCGGTTGCGGAAAATCCACGGTGTTGAACATCGTCGCCGGACTGTTGCAGGCCACCCGTGGCGGATGCGTACTGGACGGCCATGAGGTGAACACCCCGGGGCCGGAGCGGGCGGTGGTGTTCCAGAATCATTCGTTGATGCCCTGGCTGACGGTGTATGAAAACGTCGAGCTGGCCGTGCAGCAGGTGTTCCGCAAGACCATGAGCAAGGCCGAGCGCCGTGACTGGATACTGCACAACCTGGAGCTGGTGAACATGAGCCACGCCCTGGACAAGCGCCCCGGTGAGATTTCCGGCGGCATGGCCCAGCGGGTGGGCATTGCCCGGGCGCTGGCAATGAAACCCAGTGTGCTGTTGATGGATGAGCCTTTTGGGGCGCTGGATGCGCTGACCCGGGCACACCTGCAGGACTCGTTGATGGAGATCCAGCAGGACCTGAACAGCACGGTGATCATGATCACCCACGATGTGGACGAAGCGGTGCTGTTGTCCGATCGCATCGTGATGATGACCAACGGCCCGGCAGCGACGGTGGGCGAGGAGCTGCACATCGAGTTGCCGCGCCCCCGCAACCGGGTCGCCCTGGCGGATCATCCGGACTATGTGCATTACCGTCAGGCGGTGCTGTCGTTCCTGTACGAAAAGCAGAATTTTCCGGACAAACAACAGGCTGTGGCTGAACAGTCCGGCACGGATGCCCAACACGATGATCGGGACGACGGCGATGCGCGGGATGGCCAGAACGAGCGATCCGGCACCTTCACGGTGCACTCCGCCCCGTCCGGGCGCACAGCACCGGTGCAACCGGCCAAGGAAACCGCTTAACTGATTGTTTCTATTGAATTCATAAAACTGGCACGGAGTTAGCAAAGCATACTACAGGGAAGAACGTCCCGGCCACGGATCGGCCGGACCATCAGATCATTGTTGTTGGCATTGGTGCCGGACCATCAAGTCCCTTCGGGGAGTCGATGCTCCGGCTTTTTTTGTTGGGCTGACAGGCCGCGGGAGGAGGACAGCGAACATGACCATCGCAGGGCACGCCCCGTTTGACACCCTGTTTGACACCCCGTTTGACACCCTGGTGATCTGCGGCCACGGCATGGTGGCGCAACGCCTGCTGGAGCGGCTGGTTGCGCAACCCGGTCAGCCGTTCCGCCGCATTGTGGTGTTCAACGGAGAAACCAGTCCTGCCTACAACCGCATTCAGCTGTCTGCCCTGCTGGCGGGCGATGCCAGCGAAGACAGCCTGGCACTGCAGCAATCCGCCTGGTACCGCCAGCACAACATTGAAGTGCATCAGGGCGACCCGGTCACCGCGATTCATCGCGAAGCGAAGACCGTCAGCACCGCCAGCGGGCAGGAGCAGCCCTACTCACATCTGGTGATCGCCACCGGTTCGCGCTCGGCGCAGCTCGGCATTTCCGGCGAAGATCTGGACGGTGTGGTCGGCTTTCGCGACCTGCAGGACACCCGCAAACTGATCGACATCAGCCAGCGCCACCGCCGCGCGGTGGTTATCGGCGGGGGATTCCTTGGCCTGGAAGCCGCGGAGGGCCTGCGCAGTCGTGGCATGGCGGTGACCGTGCTGCATCGCAGCCCGCATCTGCTCAACCGCCAGTTGGACCCCACCGGTGGCACTTTGCTGGCAGACGCGCTGGCCAGCCGCGGGCTGTCCATCCGCACCGGCACCTCCCCGGTGGCCCTGCTGGGCAAAACCAGCGTGCGTGCGGTTCAACTGGATGATGAAACCCTGATCAGTACCGACCTGGTGGTGGTGGCTGCCGGCATTACCCCCAACATCCGGCTGGCAAAAGCCGCCGGCCTCGTCTGTGACCGGGCGATTGCGGTCGATCAGCGCCTGCAGACCAGCGATCCCGCCATTTATGCCGTGGGCGAATGCTGCCAGGTGGGCGAGCAGACCTTCGGTCTGGTGGAACCCGGCTATCAACAGGCCGAGGTACTCGCACAGGTACTGTGCGACAACACCAGCACTGCCGCATTCGAGCCCGCGGTGATTGCCACCCGGCTGAAAATCAGCGGCATTCCCATTTTTTCCTGCGGCCAGACCCAGCCCGACGGCGACACCGAATCGGTGATCTGGCAGGACCATGAAACCCGACACTATTGCCGGCTGCTGGTCCGCGACCAGCGCCTGACCGGCGCGGTGCTGGTTGGTGAAACCAGCGATGGCCCCTGGTACAGCGAACGCATTCAACAGGCCGATGACATCAGCCCCTACCGGGCCCATCTGGCCTTTGGCAAACCCTACTGCGACGCCGCGTGATGGCGCCGGTGCAAGAGAGAGGAACACCCATGAGCAAGCACACCCTGATCGTGATCGGTAACGGCATGGTAGGCCACCATTTCCTGGAACAGCTGACCGCCACCGCGGCCGCCGAGCGCTTTGACATCAAGGTGTTCGGCGAGGAAAAGCTGCTGGCCTACGACCGCGTGCACCTGTCCGAGTATTTCGGCGGGTCCACCCACGCCGACCTGGCCATGGGCACGGCGGAATGGTACGCAGAAAACCACATCGACCTGCACCTGGATGAGCAGGTTACGGCCATTGATCGCGACCAGCAGACCGTCACCACGCCCCTGGGAAGCTACCGTTACGACGAACTGGTGCTGGCCACCGGCTCCTACCCGTTCGTGCCGCCCATCAAGGGCAACGAGCATCCCCACTGCCTGGTGTACCGCACCCTGGAAGACCTTGACCGCATCCGCGCCAGTGCCGACGGCGTCAGAACCGGCGTGGTGGTGGGCGGCGGACTGCTGGGACTGGAGGCAGCGAATGCCCTCAAGAGCCTGGGGGTGGATGCCCACGTGGTGGAGTTTGCACCGCGCCTGATGCCGGTGCAGCTGGATACCGACGGCGGCGCGCTGCTCAGGCGCAAGATCGAGGAGCTGGGCGTGCAGGTGCACACCGAGAAAGCCACCACCGAGATTGTCGACGGTGAGAACGCCCGTCTGCGCATGAACTTCAGCGACGACAGCCATCTGGAAACCGACCTGATCGTGTTCTCTGCCGGCATCCGCCCCCAGGACACCCTGGCCCGCGCCTGTGGCTTGAGCATTGGCGAGCGAGGCGGCATTGTGATCAACGATCAGTGCACCACCTCCGACCCGCACATTCATGCCATTGGTGAGTGCGCGCTTTGGAGCGAGAAAATTTTCGGTCTGGTCGCCCCCGGCTACACCATGGCCCGCACCCTGGCCGCCGCACTCAACGGTGACGCTGAGGCCGCCTTCACCGGTGCCGACATGAGCACCAAACTCAAGCTGCTGGGGGTGGACGTGGGCTCCATCGCCGACGCCCATGGCCAGACCCCGGGTGCCCGCAACATTCGCTT
>JAEPMM010000315.1 GCA_017643965.1 Marinobacter sp. | reverse complement strand
CTATGTACTACGCCATCATCAGCGAAGATGTGGAGAACAGCCTGCCGTTGCGCCAGACCGCTCGCCCGGCCCACATCGAGCGGCTGCAGGCGCTGAAAGGAGAGGGGCGGCTATTGGTAGCGGGCCCCCACCCGGCGCTGGACACCCCCGAACCCGGTGACGCCGGCTTCACCGGCAGCCTGGTCATCGCCGAGTTCGATTCCCTGGACGCCGCACAGAGCTGGGCTGATGCCGATCCCTACGTGGACGCCGGGGTCTACCAGAAGGTCACGGTTAAGCCTTTCAAGGCTGTTCTGCCGTGAACCAGGCCATGCGTCCATGAGCGTATTGTAATAATACGCCGCTTGAATGCAGGGAAAGCTGTGACAAAATTGCGCACTTATCATTTTATGCCCGATACTCGCCAAACTCAGGAAAAAAGCCCGTGACGCTCATTCGCCTAATTCTCAGTGTTCTCGTTGTCGTCTCCTCCGTAGCGGTTGCCCAGGCGAGAACCGTCTATGTCGATGACCAGCTCTACCTGCCGGTCCGCTCCGGCCCGGGATCCCAGTACCGGATCATCGAAAACGCCGTGCCCAGCGGTACAGCCCTTGAAGTGCTCGAGGGCGAGAATGAGAATTACACCCGGGTACGCACTCCCAAAGGCAGCGAAGGCTGGGTGTCGACGCAATACCTCAGTGATAGCCCGATTGCGCGAGACCTGCTTCAGCGCGCCACCCGCAATCTGGAGAGCGCACGCAGCGAGCTTAACCAGACCCGGGAACAGCTGAAGGAAGTCACGGCCGAGCGGGACGAACTGCGCAACTCCGAGACGTCACTGTCGGGCCGTACGGAACAATTGCAGCAGGAGCTGAGCCGTATCAAGGAAGTGGCTGCTGATTCCCTGAATCTCCAGCAACGCAACGGCGAACTGCGTGAAGAAAACCAGAAACTGCGGAACGATCTGGAAGTACTCACCGCCGAGAACGAGCGTCTGGAAGCCAGCAAGGAATCCGATTTCATGCTGCTGGGCGCTGCACTGGTGCTGGGCGGGGTTCTGCTTGCCCTGATTATTCCAATGCTCAAACCAACAAGAAAAACCGATAACTGGGCGTAACTCTATGAAAGATTATTCGGAAAAGCGCGATTTCCATCGCATGCAGGTGAATTCCGAGATCGAAATCACCAACAACAAGGGTGAAACGTTTATCGGCACCTGCCGCGACCTGAGCGCCGCCGGCATGCAGCTGTACGTTGATCGGCCGGTGTCGGTCGGTGAAGAGCTGAAAACGGTGCTCCGCCCCACCAGCGATCAGTTTCCACCCCTGGAAACCGTCTGCGAGGTGGTTCGCTGTGAGCCTGAGAGCGAAGGCTTTCTGCTCGGAGCCAACATCAGCGAAGTCACTCGCTGACACAAAAACGGCGGCCACTGGCCGCCGTTTTTGTAGGTGTTATTGCTTTCTGTCCCGCATCAGACCAGCGGCTTCTCGGACACAATAATGCCGTTGTTGTCGGCATACACGTAGTGGCCGGGCTGAAAGGTCACACCGTGGAAGGTCACCGGCACGTTCAGATCCCCCAGGCCACGCTTTTCACTCTTGCGCGGAAAGGTTCCCAGCGCCTGCACGCCCAAGGCGGTGTTGCCAATTTCATCCACATCGCGCACACAGCCATAGATGATCAGGCCAGCCCAGCCGTTGCTTGCGGCCTTTTCGGCCAGCATATCGCCCAGCAGTGCATGGCGCTTTGACGCACCACCGTCCACCACCATGACCCGGCCGTTGCCCGGCAGACCTACCTGCTCCTTCACCACGGAGTTGTCTTCAAAGCATTTCACGGTCACGATCTCGCCGCCGAAAGCCTTGATACCGCCATAGTTGTTGAAGCCGGGCTCGGCGACCAGCACTTCCGGAAATTCGTCACACAGGTCCGGGGTTATGATATCCGCCACGTTGTTACTCTCCTTCTCCGGGAAATGAATTCAGTCGATCTTCTCGTCGGCCAGGAAGAACCAGGTATCCAGTACCGAATCCGGGTTCAGTGACACCGTATCGATGCCCTGATCCATCAGCCACTTGGCCAGATCCGGATGGTCCGACGGACCCTGCCCGCAAATGCCGATGTACTTGTTGGCCTTCTTGCAGGCCTGGATGGCGTTGGACAGCAGGGCCTTGACCGCATCGTTACGCTCATCAAACAGGTGCGCGATGATGCCGGAGTCCCGGTCCAGACCCAGGGTGAGCTGGGTCAGATCGTTGGAGCCGATGGAGAAGCCATCAAAATGCTCCAGGAACTGATCAGCCAGAATGGCGTTGGCCGGCAGCTCGCACATCATGATCACGCGCAGTCCGTTGTCGCCGCGCTTGAGACCGTTTTCCGCCAGCAGGCTGACCACCTGCTCCGCTTCACCAACGGTGCGCACAAACGGCACCATCACTTCCACGTTGGTCAAACCCATCTCGTTACGCACCTTTTTCAGGGCACGGCACTCGAGCTCGAAGCAGTCACGGAAGGTTTCCGAGATGTAGCGGGACGCACCGCGGAAGCCCAGCATCGGGTTCTCTTCGTCCGGCTCGTACAGGGTGCCACCGATCAGGTTGGCGTATTCGTTGGACTTGAAGTCCGACAGCCGCACGATCACCTTCTTCGGTGCAAACGCAGCCGCCAGGGTGGAAATGCCCTCCACCAGCTTGTCCACGTAGAAATCCACCGGTGAGCCGTAGCCTGAAATGCGCTTCTCGACGGTTTGCTTGATGTCCCGCGGCAGGCCGTCAAAGTTCAGCAATGCCTTCGGATGCACACCGATCATGCGGTTGATGATGAACTCCAGACGGGCCAGCCCCACCCCTTCGTTGGGCAGTGCCTGGAAATCGAACGCCCGGTCCGGGTTACCCACGTTCATCATGATCTTGAACGGAATGGCCGGCATGGAATCCACGGTGTTTTCCCGCAATTCGAAGTCCAGCGCGCCCTCGTAGATCATGCCGGTGTCGCCTTCGGCGCAGGAGACCGTCACTGCCTGACCGTCTTTCAGCACTTCGGTTGCGTCACCACAGCCCACCACCGCCGGAATGCCCAGTTCACGGGCAATGATGGCGGCGTGGCAGGTGCGCCCGCCACGATCCGTCACGATGGCGGAAGCCCGCTTCATGACCGGCTCCCAGTCCGGGTCGGTCATGTCGGTGACCAGCACGTCGCCTGGCTGGACCCGGTCCATCTCATTGATGCTATTCACAATCTTGACCGGACCGCTGCCGATCTTGTGGCCGATACTGCGCCCTTCCACCAGCACCTTGCCGGTTTCGTTCAGCAGGTAGCGCTCCATCACGTTGGCAGAAGCGCGGCTCTTGACAGTTTCCGGGCGAGCCTGAACGATATAGATGCGGCCGTCGTCGCCGTCTTTCGCCCACTCGATGTCCATCGGGCGCTGGTAATGCTTTTCGATGATCATGGCCTGTTTGGCCAGCTCTTCCACTTCAGCATCGGTGATGCAGAAACGGTTGCGGTCTTCCTGCTCCACCTTCACGGTTTCCACAAACTGACCTTCACCGGGACTGGTGTGGTAGATCATCTTGATGGCCTTGCTGCCGAGGTTACGGCGCAGCACCGCAGGGCGACCGGCTGCAAGTGTCGGCTTGTGCACGTAGAACTCATCCGGGTTGACCGCACCCTGCACCACGGTTTCGCCGAGGCCGTAGGAACCGGTCACGAACACCACATCGCGGAAGCCGGATTCGGTATCCAGGGTAAACATCACGCCGCTGGCCGCTGTTTCACTGCGCACCATCTTCTGAATGCCCGCAGACAGCGCCACCAGCTTGTGGTCAAAGCCATGGTGCACCCGGTAGGAAATCGCGCGGTCATTGAACAGCGACGCAAACACTTCCTTCACCGAGGTGCGTACCTGCTCCAGACCCACCACGTTCAGGAAGGTTTCCTGCTGGCCGGCGAACGAGGCATCGGGCAGATCTTCCGCAGTGGCGGACGACCGCACCGCCACCGCCATGTGGTCGTTGCCATCACGCAGTTTGGCGTAGTTGTCTGCCAGCGCTTTATCCAGAGCATCCGGGAACGGGGTGTCGATGACCCACTGGCGGATGCGCGCGCCCACTTTCGCCAGCTCGTTGACGTCGTTCACGTCCAGAGCATCCAGCGCCTGGTCGATCTTGTCTTTCAGGCCGTCAGTGGCGAGGAATTCACGGTAGGCGTGGGCCGTGGTGGCAAAACCACCGGGAACGGTAACACCTGCATTGGCAAGATTACTGATCATTTCACCGAGGGAGGCGTTCTTGCCGCCAACCCGGTCAACATCGGACATTCCCAGGTGGTCAAACCAGAT
>JAEPMM010000462.1 GCA_017643965.1 Marinobacter sp. | reverse complement strand
GATCCATCAGCATGGCAGCCTCCATTGTGTGACCATGCAGTTCCCTGCGGGGGTGGTTGCGCCATGACCCGACCTGACAACCCCACCGGAACTGCGCTGCAGGTTGCAGCGATCCAGCAAGGCTGCAGCGACGACAAAGCCACCAGCCTCGCCACCAGCGAGCGGCTGGTGCGCAAAGCCGCCGCGGAGGGTGCGCAACTGGTCGTCCTTCAGGAACTGCACGCCACCCTGTATTTCTGTCAGACCGAGGACACCTCGGTTTTTGAGCTTGCCGAACCCATCCCGGGGCCAACCAGCACAGCGCTGGGCGCTCTCGCCGCAGAGCTAGGCATTATTCTGGTAGGGTCCATTTTCGAACGCCGCATGAACGGCGTGTACCACAATACCGCCGTGGTGTTCGAGCGTGATGGCAGCATCGCCGGCCTCTACCGCAAGATGCACATACCGGACGACCCGGGCTTCTACGAGAAGTTCTACTTCACCCCCGGAGACGCGCACTTCAATGCCGGCGGCAGCGGGTTCACCCCCATCGACACGTCCGTGGGCAGGCTCGGGGTAATGGTGTGCTGGGATCAGTGGTACCCGGAGGCTGCCCGGCTGATGGCGCTGGCGGGCGCGGAAATCCTGATCTACCCGACAGCCATTGGCTGGGACATCACCGACGACCCGGCCGAGCAGGCACGCCAGCTTGAGGCCTGGGTTACCGTCCAGCGCGGCCATGCGGTCGCGAACAACCTGCCGGTCATCGCGCCGAACCGGATCGGAACCGAGCCGGACCCCTCGGGCCAGTCCGATGGCATCCGGTTCTGGGGCAACAGCTTTATCGCCGGCCCTCAGGGCGAATTCCTGGCACGGGCGGACGACCACTCGGAAACCGTGCTTCACGCCACCATCGATCGCCACCGCAGCGAATCGATCCGGCGCATCTGGCCGTACTTCAGAGACCGGCGCATCGACGCCTACGGCGATATTCTCAAACGGGTACGGGACTGATCCGGGCATGAAAAAACTGATCGACAGCGTTGTCAGCGAACTCAACACCATCCTTCTGGGCAAGGAGCAACAGGTGCGACTGGCCCTTTGTGGTCTGCTGGCACGGGGGCACCTGCTGATCGAAGACATTCCCGGCATGGGCAAGACCACACTGTCGCACGCGCTGGCACGGATCATGGGTCTGAGTTACCAGCGCATCCAGTTCACCAACGACCTGCTGCCGGCTGACGTGCTCGGCTATTCCATGTACGACAAGGAGGCGGGGTCATTGGTGTTCCATAAAGGCCCGATCTTTGCCCAGGTGGTGCTGGCGGACGAGATCAACCGCGCCTCACCACGCACCCAGAGCGCGCTGCTGGAAGCTATGGAAGAGCGGCAGGTTTCCATCGAAGGTGAAACCCGCCCGCTGCCCCGTCCGTTCTTCGTGATCGCTACCCAGAACCCCATTGAACAGGGCGGCACCTACCCGCTGCCAGAATCCCAGCTGGACCGGTTCCTGATGCGGCTGCGCCTGGGTTACCCCGACCCCAAAGCCGAGCGGGAACTGCTCGAAGGCGAGGACCGCCGCGCCCTGACCGACAAATTAGATACTCTGCTGAGCCAGGAGGATCTTGAGTCCCTGCAGGAATCCGTCGGACGTGTGACCACCAGCCCTGCCCTGCTCGATTATGTCCAGCGCCTGCTGGAGCAGAGCCGCCGTATGCCGGGGTTACTGTATGGCCTGTCACCCCGGGCAGGACTCGGCCTGGTTCGTGCCGCCCGAGCCTGGGCGCTGATGGACGGCCGCCACCACGTGCTGCCCGATGACATCCAGGCGGTATTTCCCGCAATTGCGGAGCACCGACTGGAACAGGGAGAATCAGGTAAAAGCAAAGAAAGAATCAGGCAACTTCTTGCTTCAGTGTCGGTCATTGAGTAGGACGATCATTGCGTAGATAGCAACGCTCAATGAACGGAATTGGCCGAAATAAATGGCACATTGGTTCTTTCATGGTAGCCTTCGGCACTTTCACTGACCGTTTCATTGGCAGCATTCAAAGTATTGTTTTCAGATTTTGACGAGAGACCCAGCATGAGCGAAACCAAACATTCCCGACTGATTATCCTCGGCTCCGGCCCCGCCGGTTACACCGCTGCCGTGTAT
>JAEPMM010000441.1 GCA_017643965.1 Marinobacter sp. | reverse complement strand
GTTGCTATTGGCTGAATAGGCCGCGGGATGTGCGAGTACCGCTTCCAGCACTGCCCAAATGGTGGAGCTCTGCGGGTCATCGTGCAGATTCCAAAAATCGGAGAACCCGGAAATGCCCGGGGCCTCTGCGAAAGAAAAAGTGACCTGTGGGTGAAGCATCGCCTGAAGCGCTTGCGAGTCTCGGTTCCTGATAACGGTATCCAGTTCACGGATCAGGTCATCTAGCTCGGCGGAGTGAGCATCAGACGGCGTGACGGAACGGGGCCGATGGCCGTCACCGACGCTGCTGTGCTTTGTGCCTGCAGGGAAACGCAGCGTTTCTTCAGTGCTGGCGAGGCCATCACCAGACACCGTTACACCAACGTCCGTCGGTATAACGCTGATCCAGTAGTGGCCAATCAGCTCCGCGTTTCGCAGCTCACTGAGCTGCAGAAATTTCTGACTGTGCGCGCCCCAACTACAGACAACACCGAGTGAAACTCCGTTCAGGACAGAGGGGGCCGGCAGCGGGAAAATTCCGGTTGCCTGGCAGTTGTCCTCAACTCCGCGGCAGAATCTGCAGCCCGTCAGGTCGGCAGTGGCTATCGTTTCTTGCGTGTCGGTCCTGACAATTGAGACGTTTGGCGATGATGCATTGTCAACGTAGCGCCAGCTATGAATGCCATCGTAAAGTGGATTAAGCTCGCCCGGCATCGTCCATTCGTCGGCCATTGCATCGCTGGCTACCAAAAGCAGACCCGCCAGCAGACAGAGTTTCAGCAGATACATCAGGCCATTCCCCCGCTTAGAATTCAGCGTGACTCGTTCGTCCGGGCATCGAGTATCCGGAATTCGGGGCGATACTCGAAATGCATGGTGTCAAAATGGTGCCAGCGTCCTCCCCAGATAAACCCATGGCGCTCAAATATTTCAACGATCTCGTAGGGTATCCGGTTTTGCCAGGGGCGCTGACCGCGATCATCCGGCTTCGCCCATCGCCAGTAATTGGCTCGGGATACATTGATATCAACGGCCGCTCCGAATGCGTGCATCGACAACCTGTCCGTGCCGGCGATGGTTCGGCAATTGTAGGTGCCCGCGGGGTTGTCGAGGAATTTGAGGTATTTCGGGTCAAGCTGGTCCAGCTCTTCGGAAACGTTGCGAAGGGCCTGCGCCGCGCCATTCACACGGGTCATCGACAGGGTTCTGCCGAGTGTCTCCGGTAACCAGTCAACCTTCTCCAGATTGGGTGCTACTTCGCCCTGGCGGCAATCGCCGTACATCTTGATGAAAAATGGCTGATGGCGCGCACGCCCGGGATCCGCGTCCGTTGGGGGCGGCGAAGTGGGGGGCTGGAAATCATAATCCCAGGCGAGCATATCGATAATGTCAGGATCCGACAAACGCTGCTCCGGCTCGCGCGCGCGCACTTCGGGAGGCGTGGGCATGCGGGTGCCGTCTTGCCATACCAGGTTTTGTCCGTCGTACGCCTTCAGGTGTTGTGGGTACGCCTGGATCAGCGCATCAAGCGGTTCGGGGGTATGGCTGTTGGGGGCGCCTGTCGCCATAACCGCTGCGATTACCGAGCACAGTGCCAGGACCGCAACGACCACCACAGTTGCGTTTGCCCTCGTCATCGGGACTGCTCTTCTTTGAGAATCAACTGAACATTGAAGCTTTCAACCTCCGTGAGAGCAACATCCCAGGAGTGGGGACGGTACCAATCGAACTGGCTGAAATGTTGGGTCAGATCGTCCGAGCTGAAATATCGCCCGTTGCGGGCAAATATTTCGTTGCGGGCCAGCCGTAACTCGGCCGCGTCCAGCGATGATAGTTGCGCAGCTGAGAGCCTGCGTTCGCTGGAACCGGGCAAAATGGTGTCCGCCATTGTCCTTACTTCGGTTCCGCTGGTGTTACCGTCCGGGTTGTTCCTCGGGTCGAAGAAAAAGAAACCGGTAGCGCCCATTAGAACGACAGCCGCCAGCGTCATGCTGACGGCAATAACAGGGCCCCGTCGTCGTGGTGTGTCGTTGACGGTGGGGGTGTCCGGTCCACCGGGCGGGTCCGGTTCCGGAGGTCTCGGGACTGGCCGTGGAACGCCGGTTTGATCAGTTTCTGTATCCGTAAACAAAGCCCGAACCTCTGCCATGGACTGCGGGCGGTCAGTGTTTTTGAAGGCAAGGCATTGATCAATCAGCGTCAGCAGGCGTTCGGAGTATTCGCCGCGGGCAAGCTGGCTGGCAGGTACCAACGGATCGGGCTTGCCGGAGATCAGGGCGCTGGCGCGCACCTGCGCCCGCGGCCCATGTTGCTGCGTCACTATTCTGTACATCAGTGCGCCGAACGCGTGAACGTCGATGGTCGGGCTGGCCGCACCGCTGCCCTCAATCTGATCCAGCGGCGCGTAGAAGTCTGTGTAAGGAGCCTGCGACTGTGAGGCAACGGCAAAATCCTGCTTGGCAGCGCCAAAGTCTATGATGACCGGGGAGCCGTCGCTGCGTCTGATGAAGATGTTGCAGGGCTTTATATCCCGGTGAAGCACGCTCTGATTGTGGATGTAATCGAGGCCATCGGCGATCGGAAGGAGGAAATGCAGCAGTTGCGCTTCACTGTAGCGT
>JAEPMM010000008.1 GCA_017643965.1 Marinobacter sp. | reverse complement strand
GGGGTGTGTCGGAATCCCTCGGCAAACGGTGAGTGCCGGACGGCGTCAGGAAGAAAATCAGCAAGGGGGGGGGGCGGACCCTCATGGCCGCCATGGACCGCGGCGGACAGTCCAGGGCCAGCCCGGCGGATGCCTTCAAGGAATCAGCGACGTTGCTGACCCAGAAGCGTGAGCCTGCCCCCGACAGCCCGGCCAGAGCGTCAGACACGGCCGCCTCGCCACTGCTGGCGTCCGGCCCCGGGGGTCCGGAGCAGAAGCCCGCTGCCCGTAACTCGCTGAGCGTGGCCTCGGTGCGCTTTGCCGACAGCACCCTCAAATCGGTGGTGAAAGACATCAACCTCACGGAAGTGCGCGTGATCGCAAAGCGGGATCAGGACTTTCCCGGCATTCTTGATCAGGCGGTGGTGGACATCGAGATTGCGGAAGGGCAGATGGCGAGGCTTAACGGATATGTCCATCAGTTGCAGGCGGTGGACAAGCGCCAGGACACGGATTTTGTCAGTGTCACCATCCGCTTTGTGGATGAGGATCCGAAGAAGCTTGAGGACCTGTCCCGCTTCGTGGCCCGCTTCCGCGCGGCCAACCGCTGATCAGGATACGTTTTCCGGTACCCGTTCAACCAGCCGCTCCCGCGGGAAGTGGCAGATAAACTCGCTGCCGTCGCCGATGCGACTCTTGATTTCCAGATTGCCGTCGTGATTCAGCAGCACGTGCTTGACGATAGCCAGCCCGAGGCCGGTGCCCCCGGTGTCTTTGTGGCGGCTGGGGTCGGCGCGGTAGAAGCGTTCGGTGAGGCGGGGAATGTGCACCGGATCGATCCCGATACCGGTATCCCGCACCGACAGGTGCGCACCGTCCCGGTTGGCGCTCCAGGTCACGGTGATGTGGCCCCGGGCGGGCGTGTATTTCACGGCATTGAAGATCAGGTTGGAGAAGGCGCTGCGCAACTGGCTTTCGTCGCCCTTCAGCAGCCGCTGGTCGGTAATCTGCACGCTGAATTCGTGTTCCTTTTCCCCGCTCAGGGCACTGGCGTCGTGGCAGATCTGGCGAATCAGTGCGTCCACGTCGGTCACCGTGTCATTGAGGGTCTGTTCCCCGGTTTCAATCTTTGACAGCAGGATCAGGTCGGTGATCAGCGCTTCCATGCGGGACGATTGCTGGGCCATGGTGGTGATGGCCCGACGCCATTTCGGCGGCAGGTCGTCGGCGTTGTCGACCAGGGTCTCCAGGTAGCCGCTGATGACGGTCAGCGGGGTGCGCATCTCGTGGGACACGTTGCCCACGAAATCCCGGCGCATCTGTTCCAGTTGATACAGCCGGGTCACATCTTTGGCCACGATCAGGCGATCGTCGTCGCCGAACAGGCTGATCTGGATCTGCAGGTGAATGTGGGGCTTGGCCGGAGAGTTGATGTCCAGCGGCTCGCGGTAGTCGCGGGCGTCGAAGTAGGCTTTGAACGCCGGGGTGCGGATCAGGTTGTGAATGTACTGACCGCGGTCGGTGTTGCGGCGGAATCCGAGCAGGTACTCGGCGGAGCCGTTCCACCATTCCATGGAGCCCTTGGCGTCGGTCATGATGACGCCATCACGCATGGCGTTGGTGGATTCCTGAACCCGGTTGATCTGTGCCCGCAGGCGGTCCTGCAGGCGCAGGTGGCTCTGATGCAGTTTGTGGAGACCGTCAAAAATGTCGCCCCAGAGGCCGACGCTCTGGGGTGCTTCGCTGGTAGCGCCAGGATTGCCCAGCCAGTGGTAGAGGCGCCGGGCGTGCACCAGGGTCCACCACAGGTAGACCATCAAACCGAGGGTCAGGCCGTAGATCGGGTATCCGAAAAAGGCGCCCGCCGAGGTGCAGACGACCAGAAACCCGATGATCAGGCGAAGGTATCGTGACCAGTTGTGTTGCATCGAGACGCCCTGGAGTTGGTGTGCCGCCGTTGCGTCCGCCGGTTACGCCGCCCGGGTCGAGAAGCGGTAGCCGGCACCACGCACGGTCTGGATCAGGTGGTCATGTTGCTCGCCAAGGGCTTTGCGCAGCCGGCGAATATGAACGTCAACGGTACGCTCTTCAACGTAGACGTTGCCACCCCAGACCTGATCCAGCAATTGAGAGCGAGTATATACCCGTTCCTGGTGTGTCATGAAGAATTGCAGCAGCCGGTACTCGGTAGGGCCCATGCTGAGGGCGCCCTGCTCGGTGGTGACCCGATGGCCGACCGGATCAAGGGTTAGGCCTTCCACTTCCACCGGGGAGTCAACGCCCGGTGGTGTGGCTCGGCGCAGCACCGCTTTCAGGCGGGCGACCAGCTCGCGGGGGGAGAAGGGCTTGGTGATGTAGTCGTCAGCGCCCACTTCGAGGCCCTGGATCTTGTTGTCTTCCTCGACTTTCGCGGTGAGCATGATGATGGGAATGTCGGCGGTGGCCTCTTCTTTTTTGAGGCGGCGAGCCAGTTCCACGCCGCTGGTGCCGGGGAGCATCCAGTCAAGCAGGACGAGGTCGGGGTGTTTGTCGACGATCAGGGCATGCGCTTCCAGTGCGTCCGCTGCCTCCAGGTAGTCGTAATCCGCCATTTCCAGGGCCACGGCGATCATTTCGCGAATCGGGGCCTCGTCGTCGACGATCAGGACAGTTTTTCCATTCATGGGCATTAACCTGTATCAGACCTTGGTTTGTTGCTGCCTTATTACAACGCCGTAGTGTTACAAGTATATGACACAATTGTGTTTGCCATAGGGGTATGTGCCGGAGGTTGCCGGGCCTTCCCAAATACGCCGTGAACCCGTCCATGGGGGCTCCGCATTGCCATCCCTGGCAATGCAGGGTTTGGGAAGGCCCGGCAACCTCCGGCACGCGGACTCTGTGCGGGCCCTCTTCGTATTATGGAATGAGGAGGTCGACAACCAACCCGGCAAACACCGCAAATCCTGCCCAGTTATTGTTCAGAAATGCCCTGAAGCAGCCCGCCCGCTCGCGGAGTCGGGCCAGGTACTGCTGGTAGATGAACAGGCCGGCCATGGCGAGGATGCCCAGGTAGTAGATGATGCCCAGGTCCGCCTGGTTGCCCACCATGATCAGGATCACCACCACCAGACCCTGCAGGAAGCCGATGATGGCGAGGTCGGCGTCACCGAAAAGAATGGCGGTGGATTTGACGCCGATCCTGAGGTCGTCGTCGCGGTCGACCATGGCGTAGAAGGTGTCGTAGGCCACGGTCCAGAGCACGTTGGCGGTGAACAGCAGCCAGGTCAGCTGGGTGAGTTCATTGGCTTCCGCCGCCCATGCCATGGGAATGGCCCAGGAGAAGGCGGCGCCCAGAAACAGCTGCGGCAGGTGGGTGTAGCGCTTCATGAACGGGTAGATGAACGCAAGGACCACGCCGCCGAAGGACAGGTACAGGGTCAACGGGTTGGTGAACAGCACCACCATGAGGAAGGCCACCAGAGCGAGGCCGAGGAACAGGGCGACGGCTTCCCAGGCGGCAATGCGGCCGGAGGTCAGGGGGCGGTCTTTGGTGCGTTTGACGTGGCGGTCGACGTCGCGGTCGGCAAAGTCGTTGATGGCGCAGCCGGCGGCGCGCATCAGGAACACCCCCAGGGTGAAGATGATCAGGTTGCCGATACCCGGGAATCCGGCGGACGCGAGCCACAGCGCCCAGTAGGTGGGCCAGAGCAGGAGCAGGCTGCCGATGGGGCGATCCAGTCGCAACAGCTTGGCGTAGTCCGCCAGGCGGCTCCTCAGGTGTTCGGGCATGGCATTCAGCAGCATAGGGCGTGGTCCGGTTGGGTATGGCTGGCGTTTTCCTGAGCGGGGATTATAGCCAGCGGACCTGCGCCTGTTAAAGGCCGGGCTCAGTGGCAGAACCGGGGCAGGAAATACTCGCCCACCAGCAGCGCCTTGTCGCCGTTGTGGAAACGGGAACGGCGGGCCACCGGGGGCTGGCTCGGGTGGCGGGTCAGGCAAACGCCGGTTTCGAACGGGCCACGCTGCCAGCGGGGGTTGCTGAACAGCCAGGCGCCCAGGGGTTGGCGGCCGAGGTGGCGCAGGCGGCGCCCGGCGCCCTCCAGGGTGGCCAGCGGAATGATGGTGCGGGCCAGCACCCAGGGCGCACCGTCGCCACACAGCTGCACTTCGCGAATCCACGCCAGTTGGCGCTCGGGCACGTTGAGTGTCTGCGCCTCTTCACGGGTCGGGCGCGAAAACCCCTCGCGGATCACGTTGACGTGGAAGGAGTCGCTGCAACGCCGTTGCAGTTCCCGGGTCAGCGAGCCTTCCGCCTGCAGCCAGAAACGGGCAGGACCGTGCACGGTGTTGTCACGCAGGCCCGCAGCAGCCAGCGAGCGATACCAGTCGGTGGGCGGAATCGCCAGGGGTGCGGTTGATGGCATCCTGCGGGGCGTGTCCACCCGCCGGTCAAAGTCCCTTGACGGCATAAATACCGGGGGCGTTGCGCCAGTAGCCTTTGTAGTCCATGCCGAAACCGAACAGGAAGCGGTCTTCCACATCCAGGCCGGTGAAGTCGGCTTTCAGATCCGGGCGCGCCTTGCGGTCGTGTTGTTTGTCCACCAGTACCGCGGTCAGCACTTCGCGGGCGCCGTGGGCGAGGAAGTAATCGGCGATGGCACAGAGGGTGGTGCCTTCGTCGAGGATGTCGTCAACAATCAGGATGGTGCGGTCTTTCATGTCCGCTTCCGGTCGCAGCTTCCATTCCAGGATGCCCCCGGTGGTTTCCTGGCGGTAGCGGGTGGCGTGCAGGTATTCGGCCTGCACCGGAAATTTCAACAGCGGCAGCAGCTGCCCGGTGAGGATGAGGCCGCCGTTCATTACGCAGAACAGCAGGGGGTTGCTGTCTTTCAGGCGGCGGGTGATGTCGTCTGCAAGGCTTCGAATGGCCACCTGTACCTGTTGCTCATCGACCAGGCAATCGGCTTCGTTCATTACCTGGTTCATCTCGGCGACGGTATCGGTCATAGCGGTCGGATCCTGTCGTAAAACCGGCGATTATACCGGAGGAGGAACGTATAAGGGAGGGGCAACCCGCCGACCGGCCCATGGGTATTTGTGGCTATTGGCAGAAATACCCGCGGAAGACTGTCCTGAGTGGCATTGGTCAATCCCGGGCGGGTGGGTATGATGGTGGCCCGATTTGAGTAATGTGCAGTCACAACCAAAAAACTTGCGTGCAATATTGTCTGACAATTATCATTGCGCCCGAATTCGACGCGGAGAGAGACTATGAAAAAGTGGCAGTGTGTTGTGTGTGGACTGATTTACGACGAAGCCGAAGGCTGGCCGGAAGACGGCATCGAGCCGGGCACCAAGTGGGAAGATGTGCCTGAGGACTGGGTCTGCCCCGACTGCGGCGTGGGCAAAGAAGACTTTGAAATGATCGAGATTGGCTGATACCCGGCCGCCACCCTGAGAAGTACACCGACGGAGAATTGGAATGACCACAGAAGCCCCTATCGTCATCGTGGGAACCGGCCTGTCGGGATACTCCCTGGCCCGGGAGATCCGTAAGCAGGACAAGGACATCGCCATCGTCATGGTCACCGCCGATGACGGCTTCAGTTATTCCAAGCCCATGCTGTCAACCGGCTTTACCAAGGGCAAGGAGGCCGAGGAGCTGGCTCAGGCCAGTGCCGATGCCATGACCGAACAGCTGAATCTCGAGCTGCGCACGTTCACCACGGTGACCGGCATCGACACCACAGCCCACGAGCTGGTGCTCGGCGACGAACGTCTCCGCTACAGCAAGCTGGTGCTGGCCTGGGGCGCTGACGTTATTCGCCTGAACATCGAAGGTGACGGTCAGGAGTTCGTGCATTCCATCAACGATCTGATGGATTACCGCGCGTTCCGCGAAGCGCTGGCGGGCAAAAAGCGGGTGGCCATCATGGGCGCCGGCCTGATCGGCTGTGAATTTGCCAACGACCTCCGCAATGGCGGTGTCGAGGTGGATGTTATTGCTCCTTCCGACACCCTGATGCCGGGGCTGCTGCCGCCACCGGCGGCAGAGGCGGTCAAGGCTGAGCTGACCGAGCTGGGCGTGGGTTTCCATCTGGAAACCGTGGTGGATCGCATTGACCGTGCCGGCGACGGCGTGCGGCTGGCATTGGCCAACGGCGAGACGCTGGAAGCGGATCTGGTGATTTCCGCTGTCGGTCTGCGGCCGCGAACCGGCCTGGCAGCGGCTGCCGGCATTGCCACCAACCGCGGCATTGTGGTGAATCGTGCGCTGGAAACCTCAGCGGCGGATGTCTATGCCCTGGGAGACTGCGCCGAAGTCGACGGCCACGTGCTGCTGTACGTGCTGCCGCTGATGGCCTGCTCCCGTGCTCTGGCAAAAACGCTGGTGAGTGAGCGCACCGAGGTGGCTTACGGCACCATGCCGGTCATGATCAAGACCCCCTGCTGTCCTACCGCGGTCTGCCCGCCTCCGTCCGACGCTGCCGGAGCGTGGGAGCTTGAGCAGGAGGGCAGTGATGTCCGTGACTTGTTCAAGGGGGCTGACGGTGCCGTGCTGGGCTTTGCAGTGACGGGCCGGTTTGCGGTGGAAAAGCAGGCCCTGTCAAAGGAAGTGCCCCCCATTCACGAGTGAGTTATTGCGAAAAAGCCCGGCTTCGGGTAGAAATTCATTCGTGAGCTAACGAATTGACAGGAGTGGGCATGCTTGAGATAACCAGAAAGCTGGTGGATCTTCTGGATCTTTCGCCAATCGGGGACGACCATTTCCAGGGTGACAGTGAAGACCTTGGCTTTCCCAACGTGTTTGGCGGCCAGGTTCTGGGCCAGGGGCTGATGGCGGCCAGCCGCACGGTCGAAGGCCGGTTGCCCCATTCCCTGCATGCCTACTTTCTGCGCCCGGGCAATCACAGCATGCCGATTGACTACGAAGTGCAACGGGTGCGGGACGGCGGCAGCTTCTCCGTGCGTCGGGTGATTGCGCGTCAGGGCGGCAAGGAGATCCTCACCGGGTCGGTGTCTTTCCAGGTGGAGGAGCAGGGTTTTGAGCACCAGCTGGACATGCCCGCTGCGCCGGATCCGGACACCCTGAAGTCGGAGCAGGAGTACGGCGAGATGCTGGCCCCTCACGTGCCCGAGCACCTGCGGGATACCCTCACCCGTGAGCGTCCGATCGAGATCCGCCCGGTGGACCCGGTCAATCCGTTCAAGCCGGAAGCGCGGCCACCCCACAAGCAAAGCTGGTTCCGGACCCAGGGCCACCTGCCCGATGACCCGGTACTGCATCGTTGCCTGCTGACCTACGCGTCGGACTTTTCTTTTCTGGGCACCTCGCTCAATCCCCACGGTGTGACGTTCATGAGCAAGGGCATGCAGGTGGCGAGCCTGGACCACGCCATCTGGTTCCACCGGGATTTCCGCATGGACGAGTGGCTGCTGTACGACAAGGACAGCCCCAGCGCCTCAGGTGGCCGCGGCTTCAACCGCGGCAACTTTTTCAATCAGCAGGGCGGTCTGGTGGCGTCCACCACCCAGGAAGCGCTGATCCGCAAACGCGCCCGCTGACGAACCGGGGTGACGGGCGCGCTTTCGTCCCCTTTCACCCTCTTGCCCTCGCGCCCCTCTGCCTCAGACAATTTTCCGCTTGCCCTCCGCGGTAGCGCGGTCGGATAACCACACCAGCAGCTCTTCCAGCGGCAGTGGTGGCGTGAGCAGGTAGCCCTGAATCATGTCGCAGCCCATGCTCTCCAGCAGTGCCGCCGTGGTCTCGTCCTCCACGCCTTCGGCCACGACTTTATAGCCCAGGGAATGGCACATATCGATGGTGGTCTGCACGATCACCCGGTCACCGGCGTGGGTGCCGATATCGGTAATCAGGGAGCGGTCAATCTTGATCTCGCTGGCGGGCAACTGCTTGATGTACGACAGCGACGAATAGCCCGAACCGAAGTCATCGATGGAGACCGGGATGCCCGCTGTGTGCAGTGAGTTCAACGCCTTCAGGGAGTTGGCCGGATCCTGCATCATCGATGTTTCGGTGACCTCCAGGATGATCATGCCGCGGTGGCTGTGATGACTGCTCATCAGTCGCTGCACGAACATCGGGAAATCCGGCTCCCGCAGATTGTTCGGCGAAATGTTCACGGCAATGCCCAGCGGCCAGCCCTGTTCCACCAGCCGGGTCCGAAGCGCCAGAGACTGCTCCAGAACCCAGCGTGTCAGGGGCTTGATCAGCCCGGTCTGCTCGGCAATGCCGATCAGCACATCGGCAGGTATGGGGGTTTTGCGGCCGGGCCAGCGAATCAGCGCCTCCATCCCGACAATGGTGCGGGAGGGTAGCGCCATTTTCGGCTGCAGGTGCAGCGCCAGCTCGCCGTTTTGCAGGGCCTTGCGCAACTCCGAGACCAGTGTTAGCCGGTCGGCGCTGTAGGAATCCCGGGTTGGCTGGTAATAGGCCAGCCCGCGGTCGCGGGCTTCGTTCGAGCCCTGGGCAATGTGGGCGCGGCGGATCAGCGAGTTGGTGTCCTGAGCATGCTCCGGAAAGATCGCGGTACCGATCTGCGGATCCAGCGGCAGTTGCATGCCCAGATAGTCCACCGGTTCCCGGAGCTCTTCCAGACCCTGAATGATGGCGCGAGGGGCGTTACCGATCATGGCGGCATCGACCACAAAACCGAACGTTGACGGCTCCAGGGATGCCAGGTACACCGACCGCTGTTCGGTGGTCTCGATGGGCAGAATCCCCGGCAGTTCTCTGACAATGCTGTTGAAACGCACCGAGGCCAGCTCGATCAGGCGATCGGTATTGCGGTGCCCCAGGGTCTTGGTGATGGCCTGCAGGTTGCTCAGGTGGATCACCGCAATGGCGTAACGGCGATCGGGCACCCGGGTGATCAGATCGTTGATCATCATCTCGAAACTGGTGCGGTTGGGCAGTCCGGTCAGGGGGTTATGCAGTGCCTGATCCATCAACCGCAGTTCGGCCGACCGCCGCGCGGCCATGGCGCGCAGTTCCGCCTCGCGGGCGTGCAGCTTCTCTTCCCGCTCGTTGTACAGCCGTTTGGCCAGGGCGATGGTCAGCAGAATGGCTTCCAGGCCAGAGCCCACCTGCATGCCATAGGTTGTCAGCCAGTTGGTGGGCAGCAGCCCGTACTTGTTGGCGGCGGTGAGCATGGTGCCGACAATCAGCAGCGCCCAGGCTACGGTGTAGTAGCCAGCCTGGGGGTTGCGCCTGGCCCACTGGACCGGCCCGATCACCGTCAGGACGAGGAAGCCGGACAATGCCAGCGCCACCGAGGATTTGATCGAGGTGTTGAAGTCCAGCACAAAGGTGCCGAGCACCGCCGCCAGACTGAGTCCGATAATGACTTTCAGCAGCCGGTCGGTGAGGGGTGCGCGGTCGCTCAGTTTGAGGAACGAGCGGGCAAACAGCAGTGCAAACACGACGGCCACCGGCACCGCCATCAGCATGGTCTGGTTATGCAGCCATGGACTCTCGGGCCAGAACACCTGATACGTCACCCCGCGCAGAGTGGCCATCAGGAACAGGTAGCCGAACGTGGACAGCACATAGAACAGGTAGGTGGCTTCCCGCAGGGTCAGGAAGATAAACAGGTTGAAGAAAATGGTGGTGATCAGTATGCCGTAATACAGGCTGTGAAGGCGGTCCTCGGTGGTCAGGGCGTCGAACAGGGCGTTCTGCTCCCACAGCCGGATGGGCACCTGGTGGGCGCCGTTGGTCTGGACCGACAGCAGGATCTCGTAGTTGACCCCCGGTTCCACGGTGTAGGGCACCAGAAAGCTGGGGTGGTACAGCGGGCGCTCGGAAAACGGCAGGTGGTCCCCGGTGACGACTTTCTCCACCAGTTCGCCATCAGCAAGCAGATAGAAGGTGACGTAATCCAGTTGCGGGTAGCTGATTTCCAGCACCTGTTGCGGCGGCCCGTCCGGCAGTGACAGGCGGTACCAGTAGTGACCGGTCACGTAGCCGAAATTGGGCGTGTCTTCCGCCAGGGGCTGCCAATCCGGGCGGGCCAGCACGTCTGAGAGGTCGCCGCCCGCAGGTGCCTCAAGGAAGGCAATGCTGGGCTGGGGAAGTCGTGACGACCCCGTGGCCTCTGCCTGACCTTCGGGGGCCATGGTGATCATTGCGCCCATCAGGGCGAAAAACAGAGCAATATGGCGCACAAAATACCGAACTTGTTATGTTTGTTTTGTGCAGTATGACCTCAGCCCGGGAACCGCTCAAGGGCGTCATCCTGATATTTGCAGAGTGTTACTCACTCTGCCATCACCGTTACAGATTGGCGATCCACTCCCGCGCCCAGGGCAGGGCTTCCTGATCCGGCTCCAGGGTTTCCAGTGCGTCGATGCGCAGGGTGTCACCGACCTTGCGGGCGGCGGTTTCGTACAGCGCCTCTTCCAGCAGCTCACCGGCGCCACAGAACGTCTCTCCGTAGGAGCTGTCACCCAGTACGATAATGCCGAACGGTCGTCCGGGTTGCTGGGGCAGTTGTTCGCGCAGGGACAGGTAAAACGGCAGCAGGTTCGGGGGCACCTCGCCCTGTCCGGTTGTTGAGGTGCATATCAGCAGGGGGTCGGTGTTGTCGGTGATCTGGTCCAGCACCGGATTCTCCAGCACGGTGACCGTGTGGCCCTCGTTTTCCAGGGTTTTCCGGATTTCCCGTGCGGTCATCAGGGCGCCACCGTATACGCTGCCCACCAGTACTCGAATTGCTGCCATATCCGCCTCTGTGATGTCGTCATGGCCGCCGCTGGCCACCATGGTTGGATCTGGCGATCGATCATAGCGGTTGGTCCGGTGTGTCTCAAGACTGGGTGACAGGGCTGGCAGCGTCATTCCCGCCAAGACTGCGGACACGTGGCGCAATGCGATTGCGACCCGCCTCCTTGGCGCTGTAAAGGTGCACATCCGCCTGTTTCAGCAGCTCATCCACCGAGCTGGCCTTGGCGATGGAGCAGACCCCGGCACTGATGGAGACCGGCAATTGTTGCTTGCCGAACACGAAGTCTGTGGTCTCCACCTCGGCCCGCAGGCGCTCAGCAAGCGTGAGGGCCTGCAGCAACGAGGTGTCAGGAAGCAGAAGCAGGAACTCTTCGCCGCCCCAGCGGGCCGCCACGTCGGTCTGGCGGATCACGGTGCGCATCAGGCCGGCAAAGGTTTTCAGCACCTCGTCGCCGGCATCATGGCCGTACTGGTCGTTGATTGCCTTGAACAGGTCCAGATCGATCAGCACGATGGAAAAGTGATGGCCCGAGCGCTGGAAACGGGAGAATTCCGCCAGCAGTCGGTGTTGCATATCGCGCCGGTTGGCCAGCCCGGTCAGCTCGTCGGTACGGGCCGCATGTTCATGGGTGCGGGCCAGCTCCATCAACTCGTTTCTCGCCTTCAGCCGGCTGGCCTCCAGCACAAAACAGAAGATGGACTCGAAAGTCAGTGCCGCGAAAAAACGGATCTTGAAGTCGGTTGAGTATTCCGCGGTGACCAGCGGCAGGTTGGGGAACTGGAATACCACCACCGCAAGCAGATAGCAGAACAGCAGGATGGCGGTGCCGGTTTTCAGATTGGTGAGGTAGAACAGCAGGGGTGGAAACACGAAAAACCATAACGGGCCGGTGTTGCTCTCCCCGCCAGACGCCATCAGATAGGCGAGCAGCAGGCCCACCACGGTGATCAGGCCGCCCTTCTGGGCAGCCCGGTTCCCGGTGCGGGCAAAGTGGGCCATGTTCAGTGCGATCGGCAGCGCGAATGCCCAGAGCGTCCAGGCATGGACCGCGTGATCGGCGTTCCACGCCTTAGCGCCGATGCCCACCAGAAACACAATCGCCATCAGCGACAACCACGTCAGCAGCCGCGCGATGCGCGCCTCTTCCGAGCTGTCGGTGGGCTGGGCGGTGATGCTTTCGGTCATGGCACCCTTTATTGCTATTGTTGTATTTCTGGCGCGTTTTATAGCAATTATGAGTCAATATGAACCGATAGTGCAGCAACTATCCACGATATTTGTCCGCAAGTCCGGGTCAGGTTCAATTGTTTCATTTTTGTGGCAAAAAAATTATAGTTGCCGCGCAGTGTAGACGACCCCGGGGAAGGCGCAATCTGACTGGCCGGGAAGGCGCAATACGTTGCAACACATTCAGCATCGACGAGACCGGATCTGTTATGGCCCCGAAAAGCGGATTTCTTGACACCCTCCTTACCAGCCCCACCACTGAACGTTACCGGGTAGGCTTCAGCTTTCTGTTTCTGCTCGGCATCTGGCTGGTGGTCGGGCAACTGAGCAGTGGCATGCCCAACAGCATGCTGTTGATGGCCGCTGCGGTCATCGGCGGCTACATGGCGATCAATATCGGTGCCAATGACGTTGCCAACAACGTGGGGCCGGCCGTAGGCTCCGGTGCTTTGTCTCTCGGCGGTGCAGTGCTGATCGCCGCCGTGTTCGAAGCCAGCGGCGCCATTATTGCCGGCGGTGACGTGGTATCGACCATCAAGGGTGGCATTATCGCCGCCGAGCGTCTGGACGACGTTAACGCGTTCGTCTGGCTGATGACTGCGGCACTGCTGGCGGGCGCCCTGTGGCTGAATCTGGCCACCTGGATGGGTGCACCGGTTTCCACCACCCATTCCATCGTCGGTGGTGTGCTGGGCGCGGGAATAGCTGCTGGCGGCTGGGGCATCGCCGATTGGGCGGTGATGAGTAAAATCGTGGCCAGTTGGGTGATCTCGCCGGTGATGGGCGGCGTGCTGGCCGCGCTGTTCCTTTTTGTTATCAAAAAGACCGTACTCTATCGTCAGAATCTGATCCCGGCGGCGCGCACCTTTGTGCCCTGGCTGGTGGCGATCATGGCGTGGGCGTTCGGCACCTACCTGATGGTCAAGGGCGTAAAGAAACTGGTTGAGGTGGACTTCCTCGGCGCATCGCTGGTGGGGCTGGCGGTGGCGGCGGTGGTTTTCGTCGCCATGCGGGTGCTGGTCGGTCGCCGCGCCGCCACCATGGAAAACAGCGCCGAAGGCGTGAACTCCCTGTTCACCTGGCCGCTGATTTTTGCCGCGGCGCTGCTCAGTTTTGCCCACGGTGCCAACGACGTGGCCAACGCCATTGGTCCGCTTGCCGCGATCAACGATGCCCTGTCGGCCGGCGCGGTGGTGACCTCCGCTGCCATTCCGCTGTGGGTCATGCTGGTGGGTGCCCTTGGCCTTGCCGTTGGCCTGATGCTGTTCGGCCCGCGCCTGATCAAGACCGTGGGCAGCGAGATCACCGAGCTCGACAAGACCCGCGCCTTCTGCATCGCCCTGTCCGCCGCGCTCACCGTCATCATCGCCTCCCAGCTGGGCCTGCCGGTCAGCTCTACCCACATCGCCATCGGCGGTGTGTTCGGTGTCGGCTTCCTGCGGGAGTACCTGAAATCCAACTACGCCACCCAGCTGCACAAGATCATGGAGCACCATGACGAAGCGGAGCAGGAGCGTCTGCGCCCGTTCCTCGACGATTTCCGCAACGCCTCGGTGGAGGAAATGGAAAACCTGCTCAAGCAGGCCAAGAAGAAAAAGCAGGTGCCGTTGTCCAAGAGCGAGCGCAAGCGCCTGAAGAAGATCTACCGCGAGGAAATGGTCAAGCGTTCCCATCTGACCCGCATCGTGGCAGCGTGGATCATCACCGTGCCGGCCTCCGCACTGATGGCGGCGACGCTGTTCTTCACCCTGCGTGGGCTGTTGATGTAAAACTCGCCGTTGCCCGGTTCGCTGGCGGACCGGGCAGGACGATTCCGGGCTGGTTGCAGCCCGCCGAATTAGCCATACTATTGCGATGTTGAGGGGTGAGCCCTGAACGTCAAACTATCCGGGAGTTTATGATGAGTTCGTCTGCCGAAAGCCGTCAGGCTCGTATGATCGATGAGCTGCGAGTGTTCATCAAAAAAGTACTGAGTGACCCCACCATCGCGGTCAAATCCGTGGAAATCGCCCGCAAGCACCGCAACGAGCAGAACGCCAACGAGGTGATTGCCCGCGAGATCAGCGCCAACACCACGATCCGTATCCCGGAGAACTGGAGTGAGGCGGATCATATGTTCCTGGACATTCTGCACGAAGTGCTGGATGACGAAGAGGCTTTGTATTAAGCCTTGATGGGGTGGGAGTCGAACACCGCAAGGGGCGGGAACACACTCCCAAAACATGCTGTGTCAGAGAGTTAGCGGTAAACAATGAGCCAAGGCCGGGAGGGTCTGACCAAAACCCTGCGGAGCCATGGATGGCGGAGCGGAGCATACAGGGACGTATTCACTGCGTGTTTTGGGCAGACCCTCCCGGCCTTGGCGGAGCCCGATCACTGAACAAAAGTCAGGCCTGTCGCACGCCAAGCTCACGCTGCTTAAGCACCGCATCCGCCATCTGATGCAGAATTGAAATCTCGTCCTGAATCCCTTCCTCGGTCATCGCCAGCTCCCGCTGTTCCGCCAGAATATCCTCGAGGATCTCCCGCGTGGTCAGCGGATTGGCCAGCACCACCCGGAACACGATGCAGGGGAAGTGGAAATAACGGGCCGGCTCCAGTCGGGTCCGCGAGACGAACGCCTTGCCCCGCTCCCGCTGGGTTTTCTGGATGAACTTGGTAATGCGGTTGAGGCAGGCGTTGAGTTTTTCCGCCTGCAGTTCATCGGCCAGCGCCAGCGCCTGCTGCACCTCGGGCGGGCAGTAGCGGTAGGTCAGAATGTTCAGTTCCGGTTTGGTCACCAGCTCGAAATCCGGATGGGCGTCGATCAGCCCGGCGAACGTCTGGGCCTTGTCGATGCCTTGGTCGATGAGGATTTCGTAGCCTTCCCGTGCCAGGATTTTCAGCCCCGAGTGGATCAGCATCGACATGCCGGGGCGCGAGCCCTCCAGGGTGGTGCTGCCGAGATCCCGCGAGCCCTTACGGATGATGTACTGGGCATGGTGCTCGACGGCACTGGCAAGGCTGGGGTCACGGAACACCACCAGCCCCACGCCCATGGGCACATAAAGTTGTTTGTGGGCGTCGAAGGTGACCGAATCCGCCTGTTCGATGCCCCGCAGCAGACCACGGTGGGCGCGGGAGAACAGGGTGGGGCCGCCCCAGGCGGCGTCGACATGGAAATGGGCGCCAAATTCCCGGGCGATGTCGGCCATGGCGTCCAGCGGGTCGACGTTGCCGGTTTCGGTGGTGCCGGCGATGCCGCAGATGGCCATGACCTTGATCTTCTGTTTCTGCAGTTCGAGGCATTTGTCCCGCAGCGCGTCGGTGTTGATGCGGTTGTCGTCGTCGGTGTCCACCGGCACCAGGAACTCGCGGCCCAGGCCAAGCACATCGGCGGCCTTGCGCAGGGAGTAGTGACCGCGGCGGGACACCAGGATGGCGGCGCCCTCGTGGCCGTAATAGCGCAGTGCCCGGAACAGGCCCTCTTCATGGATGCCGCGGAAGTTGCCCTCGGCCGGGAACGCGCGGTTGCGGGCAACCCAAAGCGCGGTCAGGTTGGCCACGGTACCGCCGGAGCACATGGCGCCCAGGGCGTAGCGGGGGTTGTGCATCCACTTGCGGTAAAAGGCACCGTCCTGGCCGTACACCAGCCGGTGAATCATGCCGAGTACCTGGCGCTCCATGGGGGTGAACGCCTTGGAGGTTTCGGTCTTCACCAGGTTCTGGTTGAGGGCAATCATGATCTTGGACAGCGGCAGCATGAAATAGGGCAGCGCTGAGGTCATGTGACCGATGAAGCTGGGGGAGGCGGTGTGAACCGAGTTGGCCACCAGCTTGTCCAGCAGGAACTGGGCCTGCTCGGAGACGAACACGGGCTTTTCGGGAATGGCGTAGTCGGAGAAGTCCTTTTCGACTTCTGACAGGTCCCGCTCGACCGCGACGATGTGTTCCTGCAGGAAGCCGGCGAGGTTGCGGGATATGTTCTGGTCAATCCGGCTCAGGGTCGATTCCGGCGCCTCTGGCACCGTGAAGACCCGATACATTGCCTCAACCGAGGCCTGGGCGGATTTTTTCTTTCCGGTCATACGCGACACACACTTTTCATCGGTGGTCATCCGCCTGGCAGGTTCCGGATGCCTGGCGGATACAGCCGGACTGCTACATCCGACGGTGAAGAAATCGTCTTGCCCGTTGTCCTCCGGGCGCTCTGGCCTCCCTTGTGGCCCCTGAGCCAGCCTTTCGGCACCCTGTCAAAGGACGCGTAGTATACGACCTGGTGGGTGGTTAGGCTACAGGGCCTCCAGGCGCACTCAGAGAATCTCCCGGTGTACGTCCAGTATGGCAGCATCCACCCGTTCCTGGATGGCTTTTTCGACCTGGTCGAGGCGCTGGGTGATCTGCTGCGTCGAGCTGCCCAGGGCGGCGATGGTCCAGGTGGCGCAGTCGAGGGCGTCCTGGTCGGCGGTCTCGGCCACTGCCAGGTCGGGTTCGCGGCCCCAGACGGCTTTCAGGGCGGTGAAGACTTTGCGTTTGGCCTTGAGGTCTTCGCAGCCGTAGAGCTGGAAGTGCAGGGTGAGTACGCCCACGTGGGGGGTGATCACCGGCGATGGGCCAGACTGGCTGAGCAGTTTTCTGAGTGCTTCTGACATGTTTGGTTCGGCTTCGGTGCGGGAGCCGCCGGGGGCAGGGCTTCCAAAACACGCTGTGAATACATCCCTGTACGCTCCGCTCCGCCATCCATGGCTCCGCAGGGTTTTGGGAGCCCTGCCCCCGACAGCTCTCCAACTTCTCAGGTGGCATCGGGTTCAGTCAGGCTTCGGCTATCCTGATCATTTGAGCTTCAGCCTACTACAGGCGTGGCCCGTTTGATAATGGCCGCGGCGTCGGTGCCGGAGGGCAAGTTGCCATAGTTCAGGCCGCCGCCGGACTGCAGGCGCGCGGCGCAGAAGGCGTCGGCCACGGCCGGGTCGGAGCCGCGCAGCAGCAGGCTGGCCTGCAGGGCCAGGGCCAGGCGGTCGACGAGGTTGCGGGCGCGGTACTGGAAGTCGCTGATGTCGGCGAAGTCGTTCTGCAGTTCGGCCACGAAGCGGTCGAAGCGGTCATCGCTGCCGCGGGCCTCGGCCACTTCGCGGAAGAAGGCCTCGAGGGTGTCCGGTTCTTTCTGGATGGCGCGCAGGGTGTCCAGGCACTGGACGTTGCCGCTGCCTTCCCAGATGGCGTTGACCGGGGATTCGCGGAACAGCCGCGGCATGATGCAGTCTTCCATTACACCGCTGCCGCCGATGCATTCCATGGCCTCGTAGGCGTGGTTGGGAGCGCGTTTGCAGATCCAGTATTTGCCCACCGGGGTGGCCAGGCGTGCCAGCAGGCGTTCGTGTTCCAGGTGCTGGTTGTCCAGCGCGCGGGCGATGCGCAGGGTGTAGGCCAGTGCGGCTTCGCTTTCCAGCGCCAGGTCGGCCAGTACGTTCTGCATCAACGGCTGTTCGCTGAGGCGGTGGCCGAAGGCGTTGCGGTGGCGACAGTGGTGGGTGGCCTGGGCCACGGCCTGGCGCATGCCGGCGGCGCTGCCGATCATGCAGTCGAAACGGGTCATCGCCACCATTTCGATGATGGTGGGTACGCCGCGGCCTTCATCGCCGACCATCCACGCCAGGGCGCCGCGCAGTTCGGCTTCGCTGGAGGCGTTGGCGACGTTGCCCATCTTGTTTTTCAGGCGCTGGATTTGCCACGGGTTCTTGCTGCCGTCCGGGCGCCAGCGCGGCATCAGGAAGCAGGACAGGCCGTTGGTGGCCTGGGCCAGCACCAGGAAGGCGTCACACATGGGGGCGGAGACGAACCATTTATGGCCGACCAGTTCATAGGGCTGGCCGGGACCTTCGGCGCCCACCGGGTAGGCCCGGGTGCTGTTGGCGCGCACGTCGCTGCCGCCCTGCTTTTCGGTCATCGCCATGCCGATGGTCACCGAGCTTTTCTGGCCGTCGGGCAAGTTGCGGGGGTCGTACCCATTGGCAAGGATGCGATCTTCCCACAAAGCCGCCAGTTCCGGCTGTTTGCGGATCGACGGGATGGCGGCGAAGGTCATGGTGATGGGGCAGCAGTGGGCCGCTTCCACCTGGGAGTGCATGTAGTACTTGGCCGCGCGGTTGACGTGGGCACCGGCACCGGGGTGGGTCCAGGGGCTGCTGTGCAGGCCGTGTTCCATGGCGATGTGCATCAGCTGGTGATAGGCGGGATGGAAATCCACCTGGTCGATACGATGTCCGAAACGGTCGTGAGTGTTGAACACCGGTTTGTTCTCGTTGGCGCGGAAGCCCAGTTCGATGGTTTCGCGAGCCCCGGCGAGGGCGCCGAAGGCCGCCAGGCCGTTGGTGGCGTCCGGCCCGCCTTCCCGCATCACCGCTTCCTGCAGCGCCTGATCCTGTTCGTACAGGTTGTAGTCTTCCAGGGCGGGCGGTTGGTTGACCACGTCGTGGGTCTGGGCCAGATAGCGGTCCTGCGGTTCGGATGTGTCATCGGCCGCGATGGGTGATACGGGCTGGCGGGCGTTCATGTTACCTCCTGGTGCCAGTCAGCCCCTGCATGCAGAATCGTAAGATGGCGTTGACCAGCGGATCGTTGTTGTCGTTTTCAGGTTCGTTTTCCGGTTCCTGTCGGGCGTCGTTTTGCACCGGTGACAAGGGTCCGACCAGGCTTTCGGCAATGGCACCCACCAGGCAAGTGCTGCTCTGGCCGGCGTCCTGCTGCGGAATGCAGCCTTCCTCCATGCCTTCGCTGATGGCTTGCTCGAACAGCTCGGCGTAGGCCTTGCGGTATTTCAGTCGCTCTACTTCCACCTTCGGGTCGACCGGCTCGGCGATCAGCGACCAGGCCATAACCGGCCCCCGCAGTGCCCTCTCTGCAAATTGGCGCAGCGCAGCCTCCAGCCGGGCGGTGGCGTCACCTTGGGTGGCCAGGGCTTCCGCTACCTTGTCCACCTCCCGCTGGGTGGCCAGCCGGAAGATCTCCGCAAACAGGTCCTCTTTGGACTCGAAATGGCGGTAGATGGTTCCGGTTGCCACGCCCGCCTGAGTGGCGATGGTGGTCACTCTGGCGCTGCGGAATCCGCTGTCAGCCACGCACTGGTAGGCGCAAGTCAGGATGCGCTGACGGGCTTCCGCCTTGCGTTTGCGCATCTTTTCCGTTTCCCGGTAAGCCATGCCGGCTCCTTTGAAGTAGTGAATCACTATTCATTCTTTTTGTCAACCTGACAGGGGTTGGCGAATGAACAATTTTATATTTGTATTTCAACATCTTATTTTGATTTACAAAAAATTACAAAAAAGTCGTTGATCTGAAATAGCGTTGCTCGAAAAAGCAGATTATAAAGACGCCAAGGTGATCCGGAAGGCCCGGTGTCGCCGAGACAGAGCGGCCTGCCCGCGCCGGGTTTGGTGCGCTCGGTGTTTTGTTTTCGTTGATGGAGATTAAGGCCGTGAGTGAATTCGACGAAAGCAATCTGGAGCAATCCGGAAGCTGGAGCAGTGACAACGAGGATAACCACTCGGTCGCTGGCCGTGCCCGGATTCGTGCACAGTTGCAGGCGGACATCGAAGCATTTCTGAGCCAGGGTGGAAAAATCCAGGAAGTGGACACAACCTTCCGGTCCGACCCTTCCCGCAAGGTGGAGGTTGGTTTCAACAACCGGTCACTCTGATCTATTGGGCCCGCCTCCGTGCGGAGCGGGCCGGTTTTTGAACGCTGTCTCAGCGAGCCCTGGAACATTGGTCTATTCTGCTTTCCTCGGACGCCGGCTTTGCCGGCGGACTGCATTTTTATAATCCCAACAAGAACCTGAAGATTATGAAAGTCTCATTGTGGCTGGCAACGGGTTTGCTGGTGATCATAGCAGTCCTCGCCGGTTTTTGGCTGATAAATCAATCACCCGGGTCAAAATCGCCGGTCGCAGGGGACGCCCCCGCCGGTGCGGTAGACAGAGCGGTGCCCGGCGCTCGAGAGCAAGCCGCACCCTGGGTGGGGCTCACTGCGGCTACGGAGATTCCCGACACTCTGCCCGCTTCCCTCGCCGGCACATCGGTGCCCTCGGGATGGGTACAGCTGGACAGTAACGGCAGCCTGATACCCACACCACACCTGCGGCAGCTGTTCGAGTACTACCTCTCTGCTCTGGGTGAGGAGTCTCTGCCAACACTGGTGGCGCGGATTGAGCAACAGCTGGGCCAGCTTGATAACCCCGCTCGCAGCGAGGCCCTGGGCATTCTCGGCGATTACCTGGATTACAAGCTCGCTCTCGGGGATCTGGAAGCTTCGTACGGCGAGCCCTCCGATCCGGGCCCGGAGGAAATGGCACGGCGGATGGAGGAAATTCATGGGTTGCGCCGAACCTGGCTGGCCGCAGACGTAGCCGAGGCGTTTTTTGCCAGTGAGGAAGCGCTGGATCGTTTCCAGCTGAGCCAGCGCCGTATTGCCCGCAATCAGACGCTCAGCGATGCAGAGCGCGCAGAGGCACTGGCCCGTGCTGAGCGGGCATTGCCTGAGCCGGTGCGCCGTGCCCGCCAGGAAACCCGGCAGTTTGCCGATTACGAGCAGGCCCGGCAGGCGCTGGCCAATGATCCTGAAGCGCTGGCTGCCTGGCGTGAGGGCACCTTCGGCGCCGAGATCGCTGCGCGGCTTGAGGAAGTGGAAGTCCGCCAGCGTGACTGGAGCCGGCGCTGGCAGGCCTACAGCGCGGCCCGCCGAGAACTGATTGATGCCGGTCTGGCCGGTCCGGAGCGGGACGCCGCGCTCCACGCGCTGCGGGAGCGTCACTTCGATGGCGCCGAGCAATTGCGGGCAGAGGCCCTGGATTCCCTGCGGTAACCGAGCTGTCATATCCCCCGGTTACGATCTGGCGCTATCGGGGCCATTACCGGCGGTCGCGTGCCTCCCGGCGGCGTGGGCGTGTATGATGAAAGTGCTGTTGACCGGCGATGCCCGGTCGGCCACAAATCTGACCCGCCCCAGGAGGTGTTATATGCGCTCACCCGTCCGTCGTGCTTTTCCTGCTGCCCGCCTGCGTCGTAATCGTGCCGATGATTTTTCCCGCCGCCTGGTGCGGGAGCATCAACTGACCGCAGACAACCTGATCTACCCGGTCTTTGTGCTGGAAGGTCAGGACAAGCGCGAAGCCGTGCCGTCGATGCCGGGTGTTGAGCGGTTAAGCATTGATCTGCTGGTCGAGCTCGCGGAAGAGTTGGTGGACCTGGGCATTCCGGCGGTGGCGCTGTTTCCGGTGGTGCCGGCGGCGGACAAGAACGTATCCGGTTCGGGCGCCTGGAATTCCGACGGTCTGGCACAGCGCGCGGTGCGCGCATTGAAGAAAGCCGTTCCCGAACTGGGTGTGATCACCGATGTGGCGCTGGATCCGTTCACCACCCATGGTCAGGACGGCATTATTGATAATGATGGTTATGTGCTGAACGACGTGACCATTGAAGCGCTGGTCAATCAGGCGCTGTCCCATGCGGATGCCGGCGCCGATATCGTGGCTCCCTCAGACATGATGGACGGCCGCGTTGGTGCCATCCGCGATGCCCTGGAATCGGCGGGCTATGTGAACACCCGCATTCTGGCCTATTCTGCCAAGTATGCGTCGAGCTATTATGGCCCCTTCCGTGATGCCGTCGGTTCCGCCGCCAATCTGGGCAAGGGCAATAAATCGACCTATCAGATGGATCCGGCCAACAGCGATGAGGCGGTCCACGAGGTTGCCATGGATCTTGCCGAGGGTGCCGACATGGTGATGATCAAGCCGGGCATGCCCTATCTGGACATTGTGTACCGCGTCAAACACGAGCTGCAGGTACCCACATTTGTTTATCAGGTCAGCGGCGAGTACGCCATGCACATGGCGGCGGCAGACAAT
>JAEPMM010000154.1 GCA_017643965.1 Marinobacter sp. | reverse complement strand
ACTGGCTGAGAGACGAACTGGACCATCACGGCATTGAAAACGAGTTCTATGAAATGCACCTGCGTGGCCACCTCACCAGCTTTCTGACCTCCGGAAGCGCGGTGGATCGCGCCACCGACTTCCTGTTGCGGCACACCGCGCTGGCAGCGGCTAGCCAATCCGCACAAACGGCAGCAGGCTCAACGCCGCAATAACCACGATGGCCAGGCAGGCCGCCAGCGTTGTAACCGGCTTTTCCCGCAGCCGGAACCAGAAGCCGCCGGTTCTGCCCTCGGCCAGGCTTTGCTCATACTCCTGCCGCTGCTGCGCCAGCCGGCGTTGCTGATACTCCGTCAGCAACGCCCGGGCGCGGCTGGCCTCGTCGTTATCGTGCACCCAGAACCCGCCCATGCTGATACCCCAGCGGCTGGGCGGCGTCTCGTAATAGCGCACGCCGTGGGTTTCGAACAACTCGCGGATTTCATCGGCTTCGTCGTCGGGGACGTGGCGAAGATTCATCAGGTGATGGGGCATGGTATGTCTGGTATCGGCAACGGGAATCCCTATATCCTAGCATTCACAGGGACAATCGACCGAACTTGCCACCGGGATGTTGAATGACCGAAAGCCCCATCCGCCTGTTACTGGACTTTGACGCCAGGGTACGCCGGGATCAGGAACAGCCACCGGCGTTCCTGCACCGTCGTGATCGCAAATTTGCCCTGACCTGCCAGCAGGACGGCCTCGAACCCGGTCCCCGCCAATGGCTGGCTTATCTGGATCGGTTCAATGACGCACGCGGCCCGACGGTGGGCAACCAGCTGGTGCGGCGCTGGCGGCGCATCACCCTGGGTTTCATGGGGGCCGGCGCGGTGCTGGGGCTTGTCGCCATGCTCAGCCTGCTGTTCTACGACGGTGGCCAGCGCATCAATATCACCGTCATTCTGGGATTCGTGCTGCTGCAGGGCCTGCTGGCGGTGCTCACCAGCGTCCAGTCGCTGGCCGGCTGGCAACCCTGGCGCCCGCTGCTGCGGCGATTGGCGGATCCCCGCCAGGCCCACCCATCCGGTGCCCTGCGTAAACTCCAACCCCCGTTGATGGCCCGTGCCGCCCATTGTGGCGGCCTCGCCTTCGGCCTCAGCGGACTGGTCACACTGCTGGTGATGGTGGTTCTGCAGGATCTGGCGTTTGGCTGGAGCACCACCCTGAACACCGAAAACGCGGGCTTTCTTGCGCTGGTGCAGACCATCGCCGCGCCATGGCAGGGACTGTGGCCCGCGGCATTCCCGGATGCGGCCCTGGTTGAGGCCACCCGCTTTTTTCGCGCCAGCGTCGGGGCGGCTGAGGTCAATCCGGCAACGCTCGGGGCCTGGTGGCCTTTCGTCGCAATGGTCTGGCTGTGTTATGTGATTCTGCTGCGCCTGGCCCTGGCCGCCCTCACCCAGCTGCAACTCCGTCAGCGCGCGCGCCGGCTGTTGCGCCAGCACCCGGGGCAGACTGCCTTGCGGTACCGCATGGAAACACCGACACTGGAAACCGGCAACGCCCACAACGACGCCGAACACCAGCCGGATACCGCCACCAACAGTCAGCTGCAGCCGTTGCCGGAAAGTGACACCGTGATCTGCTGGGCCGGTGCCGGTGAGCCGGAGTTGCCGGACGCCCTCCGAGGCCCGGATACGCTGGTGCTCAAGGCCGGCGGGCGCGCCTCGCTTAGTGACGACGCCCACGCATTGGCAACGGTGGCAACGCATCTGCAGCAAATTTCCCGACCTGCGGTGATTGTGGTCACTCGCAGCTGGGAGCCACCCACCGGCGAACTCCAGGATTTTCTGCAGCAGGCGAAGGAGCACTGGCCGGCCGCCAGCCATGTGGCCATTGTGCCGCTGGCCGCCTCCGGTGTCGGCCAGCCGCCCGCGCATCAGGTACAGCAATGGTTGCGGTTTGCCGAGCGGTTGGGGCAGGGGTTTGTCGGTATCAGCCAGCCGCAACTGACCCAGCACAACCCCTACGGCCGGGAAGACCAGAGCCATGGATAACGCTCCGGTCTTTGCGGTGGTTGGCCACCCCAACAAGGGCAAGTCCAGCGTGGTGGCCACCCTGTCCCAGAACGACGCCATCGCCATTGCGCTGGAGCCCGGCACCACGCGACAGCGCCAGAACTACCCGCTGACGGTGGATGGACAGACCCTCTATACCCTGGTGGACACACCCGGTTTCCAGCGCCCGCGCCGGGTACTGGCCTGGCTGGAGGCCCACAGCGTGTCAGCCTCGGACCGGTCGGAAACTGTGGCCGCCTTTATCACCCAGCACCGGGACAATCCCCGCTTCAACGACGAGTGCGAGTTGCTGGCGCCGCTGATCGAGGGTGCCGGTATTATCTATGTGGTGGACGGCTCGGTACCCTACAGCGCCGAGCATGAAGCGGAAATGACCATCCTGCGCTGGACCGGTCGTCCAAGCCTGGCACTGATCAACAGCATCGGGCCCGACGACTACAGTGACACCTGGCAGGCAGCGCTGGGGCAGTTCTTCCAGGTTGTTCGCAAGTTCAATGCCGTTCGTGCTCCATTCGACCAACATCTCAGCCTGTTGCGGGCTTTTGGCCAGCTGGAGCCGGCCTGGGAACGGCCGCTGGACCAGGCCACCCGGTTTCTTGCCGAGCAGCGCGATCAGCGCAAACGCCAGGCTGCCGCACTGATCGCGCGGGCACTGGAAGACCTGATGAGCTTCCAGGAGAAACGCACGCTCACCCTCAACCAGGTGGCCGGCACCAGCGACGATAACCTGGCAGACGGGTTACGGCGGCGCTGGTACCAGCGGCAGCGGCAGCGGGAACAGAACCTGCGGGTGTCTATCGAGCATCTCTATCAGCACAACCGGATCCAGCGCCAGGAGGCGGAGCTGGAATGGCACAACGAGCATGACCTGTTCAGCGAAGACAGCCGCAAGGTGTGGGCCGTCAACAAGCGCTATCTGGCCACCGCCGGCTTCGGTGCCGGTGCCGCCGGCGGCGCCGGCATTGATGCACTGACTCTCGGCCACTCATTGGGCGCGGGCGCACTGGTGGGCGGCCTGATCGGAGCGGCGGGCAGTTATTTCTACGGCGACCGCCTGGCACTGCCGGCGCTGAACATCGGCGCACTGCAGGACGGCCTGAAAACCGCCAGCTTCGGCCCGGTGCAGGACAGCCAGTTCGGCTACGTGGTGCTCGGGCGCGCGGTGGACCACTGGTGGCATATCAGCCATCGCAATCACGCCGGCCGTGATCCGCTGGACCTGGAACCGTCAGACAGCCACTGGCTGGAAACCCTGGACCGCAAGAGCCGACAGGACATACAACGGGTCTTCGAACGGTGCCGCAAACAGCGTGCGCCGGACGACGGCCTGCGGGCGGATTTCATCGCGGCGATCGAGCAGGCGATGACCATCTACGACGATTGGCGGTTGAATCGCACGTAACAGAGATGTTTATACTGTAAGGCTATTCCATCACCCAATGAGGAATGCGGATGAAAATCGTACGAGTGCAAGACATCATCGGTACCGAACGCGAAGTCACCGGCCCGGGCTGGACCAGCCGCCGCATGCTGCTGAAGAAAGACGGCATGGGATTCTCGTTCCACGAAACTATCATTCCCGCCGGCGCTGAACTCAACCTCTGGTATAAGCATCACCTGGAAGCGGTGTATTGCGTTGCCGGCAACGGCACCATCACCGACAAGGCCACCGGGGAAACCCACCAGATTTCCGACGGCACCCTGTACGCGCTCGACAAGCATGACCAGCATACGCTGCGCGGCGGCACCGAAGACATGCGCCTGATCTGTGCCTTCAATCCGCCGGTCACCGGTCGCGAAGTACACGACGAAGACGGTGCTTACCTGCCTGACACCAGCGAAGACTGAATCGCTGCCCTGTGGCTGAATACCGGGCCGCAACCACACCGCCACCGCCAGCCAGACTGCTGCCGGTGGCGGTGCTGCTTTGGCTTGCCGGGGTTTACCTACGCATACCCGTGCTGGTGGCCCCCCCGCTGGCGCCGTTCATCGGTGATGACCTGGCGCTGTCACAGGCACTGACGGGCGCCCTCACCACTCTGCCGATCCTGATGCTGGCTGTCGGCGCCATGCCCGGCTCCCTGGCCATTTCCCGCCTGGGTCCCCGCAATACCCTGGCGCTGGCCATGGTAATCATGGTGATTGGTTCGGCCGGCCGCGGGCTGGTCCCGGATGCCACCACCCTGATGCTCGCCAGCGCCGTGATGGGGCTCGGTGTGGCGATGATGCAGCCCGCCCTGCCTGCCCTGTTACCGCGCTGGCTCGAACCCCATCACCTGGCCGTGGGTTCTGCCATTTACATGAACGGCATGTTGATGGGCGAATTTATCGGCGCCGGTATTACCTTGCCCGTTCTGATGCCGTTACTGGACAACAGCTGGCGGGCTAGCCTGATCGCCTGGTCGCTGCCCGCACTGGTGGTGGCCGCGTTGCTGTTCCTGCCCAGACGGGATCGCGCCCGCCCGGTCCGCAAGGTGGCCTGGCTACCGGACTGGAAGAACCCGTTGACCCTGAAAGTGGGGCTGTTACTGGGGCTGTCCGGCTCCATGTTCTTCGGTCTCAATGCCTACATGGGCGCGCTGCTGGAGCAGCGGGGGCAGGGTGACCGGCTGGCGGAATCGCTGTTCTGGTTCAACCTGGCCCAGGTGGCCGCTTCCCTGGTGATGCTGAAGATGGCGCGCGCCTGGGTTGGCCGCCGAAGCCTGATACTGATCATGGCGGTGATCAGCATCGCCGGCACCACCGGCACACTGCTGCTGCCCGGCTGGTGGGCCATAGCCAGCGCCACCCTGATGAGTTTCGTGGCCGGAATCCTGCTGATTCTGCTGGTGGCACTGCCACCCCTGCTGGTCAGCGCGGAGAAAACCGGCCAGCTTTCGGCCGGCAATTTCCTGGTGGGTTATACCCTGGCGTTCTCGGTGCCGATGGCCGGTGGCCTGATTGCCGACTGGACCGGAAACGTCAGCCACGCGGTTGTGACCATGGTGGTGTACAGTATTCTGGTACTGCCGCTGATCTTTACCCTCGATCTGACCCGAAAAGCATCACCACCGGCAACCGGAACGCCAGACTCCAGCGTATGATTGAACCGGTTCCATCACCCATCCAACAGCAAGGACGTCGTCGTGTCACTGGCAGCCCTGATCAACCAACTGGCCGATGAAGACACCAGCGCCCTGAAGACCCTGTCGCTGGTGATTGACTGGGTCCGCCCCCGTCCCCAGGAAACCATTGCCAGCACCCTGACCCGCATGGAACAGCTGGAGGCCGCCTTGACCGAGAGCCTCGACGTCCACCTGGCGGTCTCGTCACGACTGCAGAGCTGGCTCGACAATGCCCAGTTCTTCCAGTTGCTGTCCGGCCTCGGGCTGTACTCCCGTCGCGGGTTTTTCAAGGAAATCAGCGAGCGCCTGTACGAGCGGGTAAATCCGGCCCCGGCCGACCGAAACAACGTCAAGGATGTGCTGTTCCTGGTGTTCAATCGCAAAGGTGACGACGCCTGGATCCACGAAGTGCCCGATGAGGCGTTACTGAAGCTGCTGGGCACGCTGTGGCACTTCTCGCCGCCGGCACTGGAGCGCACCCGCATACGGGTGTGCACGCAGATCCTCAATGCCATCGAGATGCTGTCGATCTGGGTCGCCGCGGAAGAACTGGAGCCCAACATCCTGCGGCTGAATCCGCGGGTGGTGGATCGCGAGTCCGCTTTTGTGGCCCTGCAACGGGAGCTCGCGGCGTTTGTTCAGTCCTACGTTCGCGGTTTGCAGGACGAGGACGAAATCCACCTTGATCACGACCACGCGCTGGTGCTGATCGAGCAATGCCGTGACGAGATTGCGCGCCTGCAGCGACGCTCGGTAACCGCCGGCTCCACCATGGCGCTGACCCACCTGCTGGAGCGCCTGAGCCAGACCCTGACCCGCATCGAACACCTGCTGGACGTACTCGATCCCGCTGACAAGGAAAAGCGCACCCGCCGATCCATCGAGCTGTTCAAGACCCTGGTACAGGCCAGCGCAGAGCGCCACGGTGTCCGTACCCTGTGGCGGGACAACCTCAGACTGATGTCCCGCAGTGTCGCCGAAAACGCCAGCGATCACGGTGAACACTACATTGCCGGTAGCCGTCGTGAATATCTGGCGATGATGGCGTCCGGCGCCGGGGGCGGTCTGATCATTGCATTCATGGCCCTGATCAAGATCCAGATTCTCCAGCTGGGTCTGGGCAAGGGCGTCGAGACCCTGTGGGTCAGCCTGAACTACGGTCTGGGCTTCATGCTGATCCACATGCTCCACTGCACCGTCGCCACCAAGCAGCCCGCCATGACCGCAGCCAGCATTGCCGAGAAGGTGGAACAGGGCGAGCATGGCCGCGCCAATGCCCGCAAACTCGCCGAACTGCTGGTGCGGGTGGGGCGCACCCAGTTTGTGGCTATCCTGGGTAATGTCGTCGTGGCGCTGACGGTGGCCTTCGCCATCGGCTGGTGCTACACCCGGCTGGAGGGTGTGCCAATGATCAGTACTAATCGCTACGATTACATGCTTGCCGGCATTCACCCGTGGCAGAGCCTGGCACTGATGTATGCCGCCATTGCCGGGGTATGGCTGTTCGTGTCCGGGCTGGTGGCGGGGTATTTCGATAACCGCGCCGCCTACCTGGATCTGGCCGGCCGCTTGCGACAGCATCCGCTGTTGCGGCGATTACTGCCGCTGACCCTGCGGGAAAAATTCGCCAACTACGTGGACGAGCACTACGGCGCGCTGATCAGCAATTTTGTCTTCGGGGTATTATTGGGGGTGACCGGGTACATCGGCTATCTGTCGGGCCTGCCCATCGACATTCGCCATGTGGCATTTTCGTCAGCCGACGTGGGCTACGCCATGTCGGTGTTCATACCGGGCGTAGAAGCGTTTGCGATGTTCACCGGGTTTGCGTTGCTTATCGGGGGCGTGAATCTGGTGGTGAGCTTCACCCTGGCACTCAACGTCGCGCTGCGGGCCAGGGGAACACGGATATCCAGTTTCCCGAAACTGATCCGGGCCTGGTTTCAGGTGGTGAGGGAGAATCCGCTGGCCTTGCTCTACCCACCAGCGGACCCACGTCCGGAGCCGCTCCCGGACAACCATCCGCACCCTGAAGCGGCGGAGGCCGGGCAGCCTCCGTCAGACGTTACAGATAGTAGTCCTTCAACGGAGGGAAACCGTTGAACTCCACCGCGCTGTAGGTGGTGGTGTAGGCACCGGTCGACAACCAGTACATGCGGTCACCGATGGCCAGGTTCAGTGGCAACGGGTACTTGTGGTGCTCGTACATGATGTCGGCACTGTCACAGGTCGGCCCGGCAATCACGCAGTCCTCTCCTTCACCCACCTTTTCAGTCCAGATCGGAAACTTGATGGATTCGTCGAGGGT
>JAEPMM010000229.1 GCA_017643965.1 Marinobacter sp. | reverse complement strand
GTCATCCAGCACTGGTAGCGTACCCGGATAGTCTTAACGGGTAGCTGTGCCATGCGTGTACTTTTCTCCAAACCCCATCTTGATGCGGCCGAACTGGATCTCGTTCTGCGGCTGCATGAGAAAGGCGTATTCATGCTGGTGCTGGCCGCAAAAAATTCTCTCGGCCACCAACAGCTTGCGGCTAAAGGCCTGTTTATCGAATCGGCCACGATCAAGGGCAAATTGCAACCCAGGCTGATTGCCCAGATGCGCGGGCTCATCAGGGCGTTGAATATCTCGATCATTCACGCAACGGACTCTGCCTCGCTCTCCAATGCACTGTTTGCCACGCTGTTCACCCGAACTCGGGTGATCGGTTATCGCGGTACCCTCTCGCGCATTCGCCGCCTGGACCCTACCTACTGGCTTGGCATCCTGAACCCGCGGGTGCGCAAGATCTTCTGTGTCAGCAGTTCCGTGCATGATTACCTGGCAAAGTTTATTGACCCCCAAAAGCTGGTCCTCAATCCTAAAGGTTTCGATCGCGACTGGTTGGAATTCAGTGTGACCCAGGTTCAATCACCCTCGCGAACGCGACTGACCGCGGTATTTATCGGCAATGCCCGGAACCGACCGTACAAAGGGCTGGACTCACTGATCCGCGCCTTTCATATTGCCAACCACCCGGAGTGTTCACTGGTCATCGCGGGCGCCTATGATGATCACATACCGACGCTGGTTGCCGAGGGTGCCGCCGCGCAGCGTATTCACTTGCTGGGTCAGAAACCCGGTGCAGCAAGCTTGTTAAGGTCTGCTGACATCTACATTCAGCCGTCACTACGGGAAGGACTGCCGCGCTCGGTAAAGGAAGCCATGGCCGCCTCTGTACCGATCATTGCCACCCGTATACCGGGCAATACCGATCTGATTGAACACGGGCGATCCGGCCTGTTGGTGCCACCCGCTTCGCCGGAGTCGATGGCCAATGCGCTGCTCACACTGTGCGAGTCTCCTGGCCTGCGTGCAAAGCTTGGGCAAACCGCCAGACGCCGGCTGGAAACGCACTTTTCACCAAGTGACCATGCGGCGCGAACGCTGCAGGTTTATCAGGAAGTTCATACCTCCGGTTCCCGGATTCCCGGAGCGATTCGACCGGCTGCCTTCAGCCAGCGCTGAGGCACCCCGGGTGCTGCGGTATTCACAGGCTTCGCAGCTGGTGCCCGCGGGCGTCTAAAACTGTATAATCCGCATACCGCGACAATCACAGCGACTGTCTGTTTTTCCTGATAAAAGGCCGGGCCGGATTCATGTCCCCAGAACGCATTGGTGTGGTCATCACCACCTACAATTCCCCGTTATGGCTGAGCAAAGTGCTGACGGGCTATGAAAACCAGAGTCAGAAAGACTTCCGGGTGATCGTGGCCGATGATGGCTCTACCGATGAAACCCGCACCCTGATTGAGGGCTTCCGCGAGCGCGGTATTCTGACCATCGACCATGTGTGGCACGAGGACGATGGTTTTCGCAAATGCCAGATTCTCAACAAGGCCATTCGTGAAACCGATTGCGATTACCTGATCTTTACGGACGGCGACTGCATACCGGAACCGGACTTCATCGCCACGCATCAGCGTCTGGCTGAACACGGGTACTTCCTGTCAGGCGGCTACATCAAACTCACCATGCCTGTGTCTGAAGCCATTTCTGACGATGATATTCGCAGCGGTGCTATTTTCGATGCTAACTGGCTCGTCAGCAAAGGGCAGCCGAAGAACCACAAGCTGTGGAAACTGTCCCGCTCCGACCTGAAAAAGAGACTTCTGAACGCAGTCACCCCGGCCGCATCGAGCTGGAACGGCATGAACAGCTCCACCTGGACCAAAGATCTGGTCGCCGTAAACGGCTTTAACGAAGACATGCAGTACGGCGGACTGGACCGGGAGCTGGGCGAGCGGCTGTGGAACTACGGCCACAAATCAAAGCAGATCCGCTACAGCACCGTGTGCCTGCACCTTGATCACGCCCGCGGCTATTCCAAGCCGGAAATCTGGGCAAAAAACCGCGCCATTCGCAAGGCGGTGAAAAACAACCGGACCTTCTGGGCGGAGAACGGAATCGAGAAGAAACCCACTGCATGAGAACCCTGGTCGTCATTCACAGTCTGAAAATGGGGGGCATGGAGCGGGTCGCCGTTAATCTCGCGGACGCCTTTGCCGAAGAAGGCCACGAAAGCCACCTATTGGCTTGCCGCAATCAACCCAATGACCTGCAGCCTGCCCAGGACGCGGTGCAACTCCATCACTTCGATCAGCTGCAGGCCTTGCTGAAATCGGTCATCGGTATTCCGGTCTTCCTGTTATCCCGCCTTGTTCTCGGCGTTGTGCTGCCAAAATCCCACTTTATGTGGGTTGGCTGGCTCAGCGGATGGCTGCTGAAGCGCCATATCCAGAAACTGGAGAGGCAATACGGCCACTTCGACAGAATCGTGTTTCGTGGTCTCGGCACGTTCAAGTATTTCTGGTCGTTCCGGGACGATCGTAACTTCTATGTGCTGGAGAACGTCATTCATTATGACCGCCCGCTGTGGCAGAAAAAGTTGGAATGGAAACTGGTATTCCATGACCGACATCTGGCCTGCGTTTCCTCAGGGGTTCTGGAATCAGCCCATGAAGCATTTGGGAAGGGCAATATTAAGCCGAAAAGCCTGCGGGTTATTACCAATCCGTGTCCGGTGGAGCAGATTCGCGCTTTGGCACAAGACAGCGATCCGGACATTCCGGATGAGCCTTACATTCTCAACGTCGCTCGCCTTGTGCCCCAGAAAGGCCACGAGCTGCTACTGGAGGCCTTCGCCGCGGCCGGCATCAACCACAAACTGGTCATTGTCGGTGAAGGCGAATTACGCAAGAACCTGGAAGAAAAAGCGAAGGCACTGGGCATAGCTGAACGGGTTCTGTTTGCCGGTAAACGCAAAAACCCCTACCCCTGGATGCGGCAGGCCGACCTGTTTGTGCTTGCCTCGGAGTATGAGGGTCTCGGCATTGTGCTGACAGAAGCGCTGGCGTGCGGCACGCCCATCCTCTCTGTGGACAGTCGCGGCGGGGTGCGGGACGTGTTCCGGGGCGAACTCGAAGCCTTCCTGACTCCCCGTACCTGCGAGGGCCTGTCAGCGGGCCTGAATGCGGTGGTCCCCCGCCTGCCTGTAGAGGTCAAATCCGAATGGCTCGCACCGTTTCGCAGCAAAGTTGTCGTAGCGGCCTTCCTGAACTCCCCTGAAGAGCAGACTTCTGATGCCTGATGAGAACCGCCCGCTGAATATTCTTGTTGCCGGGATCTATTGGTCGGGCTCGGGTGCCGTGGTGGATTACCTGAAAGGTCACCCGGACTGCTGTGTGCCGCGGGGCGAATTCACCGATTTCAAGCGAAGCGGTCGGATCGGCAGTATTCTGGAAGCCGACTCCGTGACCAGGGCAAAGTGGCTGGCCCGAGCCATGTGGATCGAGACCGCTCTGGGAAAGCTGCCGGCCGCCCGACTCAAAGAGGCGAGAAATACAGACCAGAGCAGCCTTCCGCTTAAATCGCAGGTAAAACACAATCGCCTGAAACTTCACTATCTCAGCCGCTACCGGAAAGCTCTGGCCAGCGGCGCTCGGCCCTCCGACAGCGGCACCTGGAACCAGTGGATGCAGGCAGTGGGCGAGGCGTATGCCGGGCAAAAACGTGCCATTGTATGGAATCAACCGATCTGGGTCGGCAAGCACGAGCGTACCTGGCCGGCGGTGTTTTCGCCGTTCAAGCTGATTGTTGTTCATCGGGATCCGGTCGATCAGTTCGCCGAAGTGGTCAGGCAGGGCAAGATCGGCAAGCGGAAATCTGACCCCGCCTTTGATGACCGTGAAAAAGACGACATTGCCTATGTACTGAAAGGCATCGCGGCAAAAATGCAAAGCCTGATGGCGCTGCAGGAACAGCTGACGACGACCGGCATGCTCGCGGTCAGCTTTGAGTCTTTCGTCAAGCGGCACGAGGAAGAAGCCGGCAGAGTCTGCGACTTTTTAGGCCTTCCCCCAGCGCAGCTGCCGTCAGCGCCGTTCAATCCGGACCATTCCGTTCGCAATATCGGCATCGGTGACACGGCTGAGATTCGCAGCATGCTCACAGGTTATCAGCCGTTGGTTGACCGACTGTATGAGTTGAGAGCTCAATTCGATAACGCGCAATAGGAATCCAGCTCCCCCTTTTCCGCCATCGCTGAGTAGGCTTCCAGTTCGTCTGCCGTGTCTACTTCCAGCCAGCCGTTGTTCACCAGGCAGGCTTTAACCGGCCAGCCTATATCGATCAGGTGCTGGATGAAACTGGTCATGTACATGTTATCGAAATCCTTACCATCGTAGCTGGCGCCACGATCAAGACCGTCAAACACATCAAGAAAGCCCTGCACCTGATCCCCACGAATCTTGATCAGCCCCATGTATTGGGCCTGCACCTGGCTATAGACCCGGGGTTTTTTGCCCAACTCCGTTACGTATCCTGCGTCATCCATCATGAAGGTCTCTGCATCGTTCAGCGGCTCATCCATTCTGAGCTGCCACAAGCGCTTCCATTCACGATCCGCTGCCAGGCAGACCGGTTCATCGCATGTCAGAACCGCTCGCAGAACCGAGGGCTCATAGACGATGTCGCCGTAACTGATCAACAGGTCCTCACCAGGCTTCATCTTGTCTCGCGCGCAAAACAGGGTACGAACCATATTGGTTGTGGCGTACTCGGGGTTGAGGACCAGATCCCCTCCCAGCGTATCCAGATCGTCTGCGCGATAGCCGCCAATAACCGTTATCCCCGCTTTGACCCCGCAGGCTTCCATTGCCGCCATCTGACGATGCAACAACGGTTTGCCCGCCAGTGCCACCATGCACTTGGGGCGATCGTTGGTGTAGGGCCGGAGTCGGGTGCCCTGACCGGCGGCCAGTATCAGTGTTTGCATGGAGTGCCTCTGAAAATCCAGTTGAAAAGTTGCATATCGTACTCTGAGAACGGGGTTTCCCGCTCGGGATGCCACATGATGCCAGCCCAGGGCAAGGCGCGGTGCACAAAAGCTTCGACATCGCCCTCGGGGCTGGTTAACTGCGGGAGCAGGACGGCCGCCAAGCCCGCCGGCGCAACACCCCAGTTGTGAAAACTGTTCACCTCACAATAGGGCCGGAAGCAGGCCTCAGCACCCGTGGCAATCGACACAGGGTGGCGCACGGCCGTATGCCCGACAACGGGCGTCAGTTGGCCACCTGACCACACATTCATCATCTGCATTCCCCGGCAGACCCCGAGCGCTGGCCAGCCGTACTTCCGCGCGGCCTCCAGCAGAGCGCGCTCGGTATTGTCTCGTTCTGGTGAGGCGTTGCCGGCATCAGGCAGATGCGACAAGTCATTTCCGCCGGACAGAATCAGTCCCTCGATACCCAAAGCTGTCAGCCAGCCGTCCACATCGGACAGCGAATTGGGGACAGGAACCGGGGCAAAACCGAGCAGCTCCAGGAACCGGAACCACTGTTGATCCAGGCAATCCCGACGCTCGCCATAGGATGAGATGACGTCTACACGTTGACTGATTCCGATACGCATCTTAACGAACAACCTCAATACGCTTGTTCACCGGGTCCAGCGATAACACCGATGCGCGGGCAAGGGTTTCATATTTGCCCTCGCCCACTCCGATGGCGGCAGGCAAACCAAATTCTGCCGCCC
>JAEPMM010000392.1 GCA_017643965.1 Marinobacter sp. | reverse complement strand
CAAGCAGGCTGGCAATGGCAGACAGCGAGTCGCCTTTGCGCACCCGGTAGCCCACCTTTCACACCATGACTAAACCGCGATTGTTAGTGGCGACGGCAACGGGTTGTTGTTTGCTCTGAGACCAGATTACGATGCGTTTACCGGGAATCAGAGGGTCGCCGGGCGCCATATTGTGCCAGGCGGCCACTTCGCGCACGGTGACGCGGTGTTCCCGGGCAATGTCCCAGAACGTGTCACCGCGCCTGACGGTGTAATCGATCCGGTTACCACTGCGCCCGCGGGACTGCTTGCGTTCCAGGCGTTGGCCGGCGCTGAGCGCGTATTTGTCCGAGTTCTGACTGGCGGAGGGGATCATCAGGCGCTGACCGATCCGGATCATGTCTCCGTTGAGGTTATTCACACGGCGAATGACTGACGGCGTTGTGGAGAATTTGCGGGCCACAGTGCTCAGACTGTCTCCGGACTGAACCTGATAATTGCGCCAGGCAACCCTCTTTTCTTCCGGAATCTTTGCCAGTGCCTCACTGAAGGTGGCGGCCTTTTCCTTCGGTACCAGCAACCTGTGTGGCCCGTCCGGAGAGGTGGCCCAGCGGTTGAAGGAGGGGTTCAGCAGGTATATTTCATCCACATCCACGCCCGCGAGTTCGGCCGCCTGCGCCAGGTCCAGTTGTGAGCCGGTTTCGACCACCTCGAAGTAGGGTTCGTCTTTCAACGATGGCAAATCAATGCCGTAATCTTCCGGCTTGTCGAAGATTTTGGCCAGAGCGATCAGTTTTGGCACGTAATGAGTGGTTTCTTTGGGCAGCTTGAGCGACCAGTAATCGGTTGGCTTGCCGGCATTTCGATTGCGCCGCATGGCAATGGACACGGTTCCGCCACCGCTGTTGTAGGCCGCCAGCGCAAGTGTGTAATCGCCGTCAAAGCGTTTGGCCAGGCGGTCAAGATAGGTCAGGGCGGCGTCTGTGGCGGCGATAACGTCGCGGCGCTCGTCGTGCCACCAGCTCTGGGTTAGCCCGAAGTACTTGCCGGTGCTTGGAATGAACTGCCAGAGTCCCGCAGCACGGCCATGGGAATAGGCGAAGGGATCGAAGGCACTTTCGACAATGGGCAGCAACGCCAGCTCCGCAGGCAGGCCCCGCTTTTCGGTTTCGGTCACTATATAGTGAAGGTAGCGGCTGCCACGTTCCACAACACGGTCGATGTAGCTGGGGTGTTTGCGGTACCAGTCGAGTTGGGCTTTGACCCTGGGGTCAGTCACCTCATGGTCGAGTGCAAACCCGGCCCGCAGGCGTCGCCACAGGTCGGGCGTGGTGTCCGCGTCTTCATCGGCGTGATCCGATGGCGCATCCAGTTTGTCTCGGGCTTCTTCAGCTGCAGCCTTGAGCTCCGGTGATATGGCTTCGTCCAGCTGCGTACGTGCCTCATTACGGGCCTGGCCTCCTGACTCGACCGATTCCTTCAGTTCATTATCGCCCGCCGCCACGGTGGTACGGCGAGAATCCAGCGGATTGTCTTCGCCATTTCCGCTGCTGTCGTCGTCAAAATAGGAGGCCGGATTCATCCACTCCGGTGTGCTGCTATCGAGGGTTGTACAACCGCTGAGTACGGAGCTGGCTATAAACAGAGTGGAAAAACGACTGACCGACATAATAGGACTTCCGGCTGGATTGCAACGCCGGCGTGTGTCAAAAAGCCGACGATATTTAATAGGTTACGTTTTTGAAATTAGACGGATTCTATGAGAAGCCTTCAAACAGGGTCAAGAAACCTCTCGTTACGTCATTGAGAGGATTTGTTAATCGCGTCAGAAGTGATCCTTACTGTGGCGGATTGCCGCAAACACGTCGTTTGCGCTTTCCGCCGGCAAGCCATTGTTCGCGCAATAGGTTCGGGCAACTGCGATCACCGCGGGGTCGTCCCAGCGCAGGAAAGGGTTCATCCGTTTTTCTTCCCCCAGAACGGACGGTACGGTGGGTTTGTTCTGGTCACGGCTTTCCTGACAGGCTGCTTCGAACTGTGTCAGGGCGGCGTCATCCGGCAGCCAGTGACGTGCAAAGCGCAGGTTTGCCAGAGTGTACTCGTGGGCACAGTAGACCCGGGTGTTGTCGGGCAGTTGTCGCAGGCTGGCAAGGGACTCACGCATCTGTGCCGGTGTGCCCTCGAACAGGCGGCCACAGCCGCACACAAAGAGGGTGTCGCCGCAAAACAGCACCGGATGGTCATTCACCGGCGCGTCGGTGAAAAAGGCGATATGATCCAGGGTATGGCCCGGAACGCCGAGTACCTGGAAGGTGAGACCATTCCAGATGACTTCGCCTCCCGGGTGAACCGGGTGGGTTATCCCTCCGAAGGGCGAGCCAGCCGGACCGATAATGCGGCAGTCGGCGGTTTCGTCCGCCAGGCTTTTCACACCTCCAACGTGGTCGGGGTGGTGATGAGTAACCAGAATGGCGTCCAGCGACAGGTTGTGCTCGTCAAGATGCTTGCGGACGGGATCCGCCTGGCCGGGGTCCACAATCAACGCCTTGCCCGTCTGGTGGTCCGCGAGGCACCAGATATAGTTGTCATTGAACGCAGGGATGGGCGTAATGGTCAGCATGGGGCCTCGCATGTAGCAAAAAATGTATGCCTGTTATGATAGAGCATTAACCAGGTCGTCCCAAGGGCGACTCCCAAATGGTCAGGGATACGCAGACAATGCCACCAAGCACACCGGTTGATTACGCACAACGGCATGACAGCTTTGAGCGCTGGTACCAGACGCCACTCGGGCGTGCGTTGCTTGCTGACCAACGGGCCTGCGTTGATACCCACATTGAAAAGCTCACGGGCGCGCGGCAGTTGCAGGTAGGTGTCAGTCATCGGTTCCCGCTGGCCAGCGGTGCCGACTTTGCCCAGAAAATTGTGACCACGCCCCGCTGGAGTCCCGCCATACCGGAAGGCGTTGCGGTGTGTGACGCTGACGAGCTGCCGTTCCCCGGGGATTCCGTGGATCTGGTGATCCTGCATCACACCGCCGATTTTTCGCCACATCCCCATCAGGTGTTGCGGGAGGCGGCGCGCGTGTTGAGGGGGGAGGGGTCCATTCTGCTGATCGGCTTCAACCCGCTCAGTATCTGGGGTGTGCGACGCTTGTTGTCGAGAACCCGAAGCGGCCCCTGGGGCGGCCGTTTCCTGATGAAAAGCCGTATGGAAGACTGGCTCAGATTGCTGGATTTTTCGGTGGAACACTCCCGCTCCTGCTTTTACCGGTTGCCGCTGCAGAAGGCCGTGACCGGACAAAAGATGAGCATGTTCGAGTCTGTCTGCGGCAAT
>JAEPMM010000389.1 GCA_017643965.1 Marinobacter sp. | reverse complement strand
TGGCAGCAACAGCAGCAGGGTGATCACGCAGCGCAGGAAGGCAAACTGGAAGATCGGCGCGCCCGGTTCCAGCAGCTTGATGAATACGTCTGATATCAGTGCCATGGCGTTGCCGATCATCAGCAGGAGAATGGCGCTGTTTACGGTTTTTCCTGACATTTCGTTGACCTCAAACTTGTTACTGCGGTGTTCTAGCAGGTTGGGTAAAGCCCTTCCGAAAACCGCTGTGAATACGTCCGTGTACGCTTGCTCTGCGCCATCCATGGCTCCGAGCATTTTCGGAAGGGCTCTACCCAACCTGCTCCCATACTTCTGTGTTTGTCCCGCACAGCAGTGAGAACTGACCGTGCCGTGTTCCTCGGATCGAGTGGTTGCATTCTAGGGCTGTGCTAATATCCGATAAAATGATCTTTAATCATCAATCATTAGATATTTAGATAATGAAACTACCCCCACTGAAATCCCTCCCGGTCTTCGAGGCCGTCGCCCGACTCAACAGCTTCTCGCTGGCGGCGGAAGAGCTGGCGGTCAGTCAGAGTGCGGTCAGCCATCAGATCAAGCAGCTGGAAACCTACCTTGGGGAAACCCTGTTCAATCGCACTGGGCGGTATCTGGCGATGACGGAAGAGGGCCGGCAGTATCTGGAGGCGGTCAGTTCCGCGCTGTTGCAGATCGAACGGGCCAGTGAGCAGTTGCTGGGGCATGAGGAGTCGCGGTTGCGGCTGTCGGTGTTCAGCTCGTTTGCGGTGCGCTGGCTGGCGCCGAGGCTGCCGGAGTTGCAGCGCTCGCACCCGCAGGTGGAGCTGTCGCTGGAGATGAGCAGCGAGAATCCCGTGTTGTCGGACCGGGTGGCGGACTGTTTTATCACCATCAAACCGGATTCGCCGGCCTTCAGTTACGAGCTGCTCTACAAGGAGCGACTGTTCCCGGTGTGCAGTCAGGATTTCTGGCAGCGCATCCGGCGGGAACTGGCGCTGGACGACGCCTCGGCTGAGGTGGGTTCGGTGTCGTTGACGCCGGAGCAGGTGGCGTTGTTTCCGTTGCTGTCCACCCACAGCATCTACGACAAGCAGGCGGGGGACTGGGAGGCCTGGTACCACGAGGCCGGTCTGGCGTTGCCCGCGTCCAGCCGTTTGCTGCACTCCAGTCACATGCTGCTGTCACTGGAGGCGGCGAGGTTCCATCAGGGCATTGCCCTCACCAACGATTACATGCTGAGTACGCGCAAGGATTCCGAGGATTTCGTGAAGTTGCCCTGCCATTTCGTGGTGACGGGCGACCGCTTCTATTTCGCCTGGAAAACCAGCCGGCGCCGGGAGCGGGGCATTCAGTTGCTCCGGCGCTGGCTGGTGGCGCAGGCGGTGGAGGGCGGCCTGCGGAGTGTCAGTGAGAGTGACGAGGCGTCTGATGCCTGAGGGTTACAGGTACTGGTATCGCAGCAGCCGGTGTTTGATGCGCTCGAGAATGACCTGATCGATGACAGCTGCCAGCACGGCAATCACCAGGATGTTGGTCATGACACCGGTCATGTCAGCAATTTCGCCGGAATAGGCCAGGGATTTGCCCAGCCCGGCACTGAATCCCACGATCATCGCGGCGGAGATCAGCGCCCGCCAGGCGTTGCCGAACGCCAGCTGGGCGCCGGTGATCAGTTCCGGCGTGACCGCCGGGAAGTACACCCGCTTCAGCATCTGCATCTTCGAGGCACCCATCACCCGCGCCGCGGAGATGTGCACTCTCTCGACGCTCTCGGTGGCGTTCATCACGCTCAGGGCGGTGGGGAAGAAGGCACCGATGGCGACCACCACAATGATCGGCAGATTGCCGAAGCCCATGAGGATTAGGAACAGCGGCACCCAGGCAATTGACGGGATCGATTGCAGGATGATGATCGCTGCCTTCAGGGTGCTGCGAACCGCATTCAGCGTGCCGCCAACCAGTCCGAGCACGATGCCGAAAAACAGCGCTGCACCATAGCCGATGCCGAGGCGGCTCATGCTGTTGCCGAGGCCTTCGTAGAATTCGGCGCTGTTCAGCTCCTCCCAAAGACGAATCAGCGCGGTGTGCACGTCCGGCATCAGGAAATCCGGCAGGAACCACGCCGCCACCTGCCAGAAAAACAGAATGACGGCGATGGCCAGGACGTAGGCGCGCTTGCTGGCAACGCCGGTGGTCTGGGCGCTACTCATGCTTACAGCTCGCGGGCCTCTTGCCAGGACAGGTCAAGCAACGCGTCCACATCGAACCCTTCACCAGCAGGCAGAATGCCCTGTTCCTGCATGATGCCGGCCAGTTCCTTCATCCGCGCAATGTCGTCTTCCGTCAGCTTGGCGCTGAAGTCGTTGGTCCGGATGGCGTCGGCAATCACTTTCTCGGAGGACACCTCACCCTGGTTCAGGGATTTCACCACGGACTCCTTGATGAAGTAGTCGGTGATCAGCGGGGCGGCTTCGTCCGGGGTGTTCTCCAGCATGTCGATGGCGTCACGCTGGGCGTCGAGTGCGGCCCAGAGTACGTCTTTGCGTTTCTCCAGGGTCTCACCGGAGGTGATCACCACCATGCACGGGAACGGCCAGACTTCGCCGATCTCATAGATCTCTTTGACCGGCGCCACCAGTTTGGCGATGCTGGCGTAGGGCTCGAACAGGAACGCGCTTTCCACACGTCCGCCCACCAGCGACTGAATGGCCACCGACGGCGCCACGCCCATGATGTTGAGCTCATTCGGCTTCAGGCCCGCTTCTGCCAGGGTCACGCCCTTGAGGACGATGTCGGCGGTGCTGCCCTGTTTCTGGGAGGCCAGGTTCTTGCCCTTGAGGCCAGCGATGTCGTCAATGCCGGCATCTTCACGCACCAGCATGGCGTGATAACCGCGCTGGGCGCCGCCCACGATTTTCAGATCCGCCCCGCGGGAGGCCCAGGTAAAGGCGTTGGAAAAACCCAGCACGCCGATGTCCAGCTGACCGCCGACGATGCCCTTGATCAGGTCGGTGCCAGAGCTGAACTCGATCAGTTCGGCGTCCAGCCCGTACTTTTTGTAGAGCTCGGCTTCATAGGCAAGCATGGCCTGGGCGTCATCCATCACACGCACGTAGCCAACCCGGAACTCTTCGGCGGCGTGGGCAGGGCTGACCAGCGCGAGGGCGAGGGCAGCGGTAACAATCCAGCGAATCATTTGATGTCTCCTTCCGCAACAGAGGCGTGTGTTGTGGTTGTGTCGGTGTCGATACCCAGCAGGTTCAGTACTTCCCGACGGATGTCGGCGAACGCTGTCAGGTCATGGGTTTTGGGAATGTGGCCCAGGGTAATTTCCTTGAGAAT
>JAEPMM010000168.1 GCA_017643965.1 Marinobacter sp. | reverse complement strand
CCGGCCCCCGCCACGCTTTCTGGTGATCGGAGCATTCGGCATGGTCACCGACAGTTCCTCATCAGGCACTGCCGTTTTCAGCTTCTGGCTGATGTAGGACTCGATCGCCGGGAGCGAGAAGGCATCGTCTTCACTGGCGAAGCTGACCGACACGCCGGTCTTGCCCGCGCGCCCGGTCCGGCCAATGCGATGAACGTAATCTTCTGCGTTCTCCGGGAGATTGTAGTTGAAAACGTGGGTCACCCCGTTGACGTGAATGCCACGACCGGCCACGTCGGTGGCCACCAGCACCTGGATGTCGCCACGCTTGAACTGCTCAAGGGTTTTCAGGCGCTTGTTCTGGGCAATCTCCCCGGACATCAGGGCAACTTTCACGCCCTGGTTGCGGAGATCCTCATCCAGATCCCGGCATTGATCCCGGCGGTTGGCAAACACGATGGCCTTCTCGACCTCCGGACGCTTGAGATAGTTCACCAGTACTGGCAGCTTCTCATCCTCACCCACCAGGTAAACCGTCTGCTCGACGCGTTCGGCGGTCTTCTGCTCCGGTTCGATTTCCACAAACTCGGCGCTCTGGGTCCACATGGACGCCAGATTGAGCACATCCTGATTGAAGGTGGCACTGAACAGCAGGGTCTGGCGCTCTTCCTTCGGGGTGCACTTGCGGATGATGCGCTTGACGTCGGGAATGAACCCCATGTCGAGCATGCGATCCGCCTCGTCGAGAATGAGAATGTCCACTTGATCAAGGAACACGTCCTGGGAGCCCAGGAAGTCGATCAGACGACCGGGGGTTGCCACCAGAATGTCGACAATTTCGTTCTGTAGCTGATCCCGCTGCTTGTCGTAATTCATGCCACCGACCACCGTGACCACGTTGTGGCCGGTGTAACCGCACAACTGCTCGGCGTCCTTGGCAATCTGCATGGCCAGTTCCCGGGTCGGCGCCAATGCCAGCACGCGGGGCTCCGAGGCAAAGCGGTCCTCTTCCGGCACTGGAGTTTCCAGCATGCTCTGGATCGCGGTAATCAGAAACGCCGCGGTTTTGCCGGTGCCGGTCTGGGCCTGCCCGATCAGATCCTGGCACGCCAGGGTAAACGGCAGGGTTTCGGCCTGGATCGGGGTGCAGTATTCAAAACCGATATCGGTGATGGCATCCAACAGGCGTTGGTCCAGGTTGAGATCCTTGAACAACGGCTTGCTGGTGTCGTGGGATTCAGATGTCATAGGCAATCAGTCTTCCTTTATGTCGGTATCAGGAGCGTGGGAAAGTATGCGCCGGGACTCTTCCTGCCAGGCGTGTTCAAACGTTTCCCCGGTTCCGTAAAATGACCTGAGCGTGTCGAAAAATGCCCGCGCGCGTGCCGGCATCCCGTGCTCGAGGTAAAGATTGGCCTGCGCCCGCACCTTGCGGCGAAAGCCGGCTTCATCGGCGGCGCCGCCTCCGGAGAGGTTGTCCACGCTGATATGAAAGCGGGACCCCGCAGCGACGGCAAACAGCCATTCAAGCGCCTGAGGCTTTACCTCCGCCTGTTCGAAGGCCTGCTGCTGCGCAGCAGTGCGGCCGTCAGGGCAGTACCAGTAACCGTAGTCCGGCAGCGTCCGGCGGTGCGCGCCGGCAATACACCAATGACTGATCTCATGCAGGGCGCTGGCGAAATAACCGTGTGCAAAAATAATCTGTGCAGCGCCACCGGCTTCCGTAGCAGGCAGATACTCGGGTTCATCGCTGCCTCTGACCAGGATCGTCCGGGTGGTTTCCCGGAACAAGTCATTGAACAGCATGATAAGATCGTCTGGATTGTGCGTCATTGGGACGCTATTGTGCGACTTTAAATCCCGCAATACCAGAGGGAACTTTAGGGTGCCGAGGGTGTCCATTGCTTCCTGACAGAGGTTGTCCGGAAGCACTGCATCCGTCCCGTGAGCCACGACAGAAACACTCAGGATCTGATATCCATTATGACCGAGTTTGCCAAACCCGCTCGACGTATGTCCGAGACCTTTGCGGCCAGCCGCCACATTCTGGCGCTATTGCTGGTAATGTTATCTGCGTCGGCCTGGGGGCTGGGCAGTTCCGGCAACGCATTATTTGGCAGCGGCGATGACTTTCTTCCGGTGGACGAGGCCCTGCCCTTCAACCACACCACAGACGCCGGCAACGTGGTCCTGTCCTGGAATATTGCACCGGATCATTATCTCTACAAGTCCCGCGTATCGGTCACTCCCCTGACTGAAGGGGTCACCCTGGGTGAACCCGAGTTCTCGTTGCAAGGCACCACCACCGAAGACGAGTACTTCGGGGTGATGACGGTGTTCTACGATCCGGTCGAAGCCCGGGTACCCGTGAACCTTCCGGACGGAGCCCGGGAGGCGGAGCTGGAGGTGACCTATCAGGGGTGTGCGGAAGCGGGCCTGTGTTACCCGCCCCAGACCCGGACCGTGCTCTATTATCCGGGCAGCGAAGACGACCGTGAGACGGCGGCGGTGCCGACATCCTCAACATCCGCGCCCGGCACCGGCAGCCCGTCAGGCCTCAATCCGCAATCTGCCACCGGACTGGCGGGCTTCCTGTCCGAACAATCCACCCTGGCGATCGCGGCGGTGTTTCTGTTACTCGGTCTGGGCCTCACCTTCACCCCTTGCGTGCTGCCCATGGTACCGATCATTTCCGCCCTGGTTTCGGGCCGCAATACCCGTTCTACGGGGCAGGCGCTGATGCTGTCTGGCAGCTATGTGCTGGGCATGGCACTGACCTACGCCGCAGCCGGGGTGATCACCGGATTGCTCGGCGCCAGCTTCAACCTTCAGGCACAGCTGCAATCGCCGTGGGTGCTGGGGGTATTTGCGGCCCTGTTCGCGTTGTTCGCGCTGTCCATGTTCAACCTGTTCGACATCCAGCTTCCCCGTTTCATCCGCGAGCCGCTGAACGACGCCAGCCACCGACTGACAGGCACTCGTGTGGCGAGCATCTTCGGCATCGGCGCGTTGTCCGCACTGATCGTCTCGCCCTGCGTGTCGGCACCTCTGGCCGGCAGCCTGCTGTACATCAGCACCACCCAGGACGCCGTCATTGGCGGTATCGCACTGTTTTCGCTGGGTCTTGGCATGGGCGTGCCATTGATTCTGGTCGCTATCGGTGGGCGCAAGCTGTTGCCGTCCACCGGGCCGTGGATGAACGTGGTCAAGGCATTTTACGGCGTGATGCTGCTGGCGGTTGCCATCTGGCTGATTGAACGTCTGGTGCCGGCGTGGGTGGCACTGACTTTGTGGGGCCTGCTGGTGGCGATCACCGGCGTACAGCTCGGCGCCTTCGATGCGGCCAGGGCCGGCTGGGAGCGCACCCGCAAAGGCGCCGGCCTGGTCATCTTTGCCTACGGCCTGGCGTTGCTGGCGGGCGCCGTCGGGGGTGCAACCGACCCACTGCAGCCGCTGTCGCCTTACACCGCGAAACCCGCGGTCTCTGGTGGCAAAACCACGGAGCATGCCAGCTTCCAGCGGGTAGAATCGCCGGACCGGATCCGGGACCTCATGACTCAGGCCAGCCGCAACAGTCAGCCGGTGATGCTGGATTTCTACGCCGACTGGTGTATCTCCTGCAAGGTGATGGAACGCAACGTATTCAGTGCCGCTGACGTGGTCGATGCCCTGGCACCCTATACGCTGTTGCAGATCGACATGACGGACAATACCCCCGCTCAGCAGGCCTTGCTGGATGAGCTCGGGCTGTTTGGCCCGCCAGCCATCCTGTTCTTCGGTCGGGACGGTGAGGAGCTGCCGGGTGCCCGCGTTCTGGGAGAGATGGACCGCGACGAATTTCTACGGCACCTCAGCTCCCTCGACGTATGAAGAAGAGGAATTCTTTGCCGGATTCCTCGGTGTGCAGCAAGGCGTGATTGAGGAACTGACAGAATCGTGGAATGTCCCGGGTTGTGGAAGGGTCCGTGGCGATTACTTTGAGCACACCGCCCACCGGCACATCGTTGATGCGGTTGTGCAGCATCATCACCGGTTCGGGGCAATACAACCCGCGTGCGTCGAGTTCTCCGTCAAATTTTGTCGTGTCCAAGACCGAATCTCCGTCAGGGGAATCACTGCGTTTCTGAAAATACATGCTAAATTATTGTTTATAGCTGTCAAAATGTTACGAGGTAAACAATGATCCGGGTACTGATTGAACGTCATATTGCTGAATCACTGGAATCCGCCTATGAGGAGCGGTCACGCAAAGTGCTGCAACAGGCCGTCAGCGCGCCGGGATTCATCTCCGGGGAGACCCTGGTAGACGCCCACGACCCGAACCATCGGCTTACCCTGGCTAACTGGCGCTCCGAAGCCGACTGGGACCAGTGGTATCACTCCGAGGAGCGGAAAGGTCTGCTCACAGAACTCAAGCCAATGATGGATCAGGACGAGGTCATCACCGTGCTCACGCAGAGCTGACCGCTCGGGTTTCCGCCTCACCCCAACCGCTCCACAAAGCAGGTAATCTCTTCCCGGTCATGATAGAGGTGCCGCGCCCTGAGGCGGAACCTCTGATCGCTCTCCGCCAGCGCGCTCTCGATGATCTCACGGCAAATCAGCCACTCCTCATAGCGTTTCTTCATGGGCAGCTTGAGATTGAAGATGGTAAAGCGACACAGGCCGCTTTTCAGCCAGTCAACCGCCATGTGGGAGGTCCGGCGCGGGTGGTCAACAATGTCACACACCATCCAGTCCACCGGGCTTTTCGGTCTCCAGAAATAGCCGTCCGCCTCCACATGCTCGACCTGCCCCGACGCCATCAATTCCGCGTTCATCGGGCCGTTGTCGACGGCGGTGACCATCATCCCCTGATTCACCAGTTGCCACGTCCAGCCGCCAGGCGCCGCCCCCAGATCCACCGCACGCTTGCCACCGCCCAGATAGTCCAGCGTCTGGTCCGGCGGCAAAAACACTTTCCAGGCTTCCTCCAGCTTCAGCGTCGAACGGCTCGGCGCCGAGGCCGGGAACCGCAACCGGGCGATACCGCCAGCGTAACGCGCGCGGTTGTCTGACAGGCTGATACCCACCAGAGCCCGCTGGAATCCGGTCAGCAGAATGTCGAGCCGGGCCGGGGCTGTCGCGTTGGCATCGGGCTTCAGCAGACCGGCTCCCCGCAACCCTTTCGACAGGGGGGCCACCCACTTGCGGGCAAAGTTGCCCAGATCCCGATCGGCATTATTCTCCGGCAAGCGCACGTCCACACGGGCACAGTTGGGAAATCCGGATGCCACCGATCTCAGGGCCTCTGCGATCGCTCCCACGCGATCTTCGGACGGCAATTCAACATCGGCCAGGCCGATGAACCAGTCCCTGACAAACACCAGGTCATCCAGGCTCAGGCGCTGCAGCAGCGTGGTCGCGCCCTCGGGACCGGTCAGGAAAAACGTCAGGTAGCCATGACTGCCGGAGGGCTGGAAGTAACCGAATACGCCTTTTTCCGCTGCAGCATCGGTCATTTCGCGGCCAGCCTCGGTTTCAAACCCCGGCCGACAGAACAAGATCACGTACTCCATGAATCACCTTTTTTACGACGTCCGTCACGGAAACCGTCGAGAATTTGAAACTGTTTAACAATGCGCCGGGCCGTCAGGCGTTACACTGACAGACCTCTTTTTTGCAGGAATTCGTTCATGTTGTTGTACCTGCGCACCTTCACCGTGTTGGCGCTTGCTGTCCTGTCGGGCATGTCCACGACACTGGATGCGCACCCCGGCAGCCCCTGCCCCGTTCTGGACGCCAGCGACCCCACGCAGCGGGAACGATTGATGAATCACGTCTGCTTCCATGCCGCGACGCCCGACGATCCCGCCCACCGGGCAGCCAGCCCGGACGAGCTGCCCGCATCCATGGCATGGCAGGAAGCCCGCGGTCATGACCTGGTGTTTACGCACACGGATTCGGTGTACTGGGTGCACCTGCATCTGACCAACTCCGGCGCATCACAAGGCTTCTGGTATCTGAAGCTGAACTATCCGCTGCTTGATGAAGTCACCTTCTGGCAGACCGGCGCTGAAGAGACGACCACGCTGACCACCGGTGACCAGCACCCGTTCCTGTCGCGGGGCATAGATTACCGGTATTTCCTGCTGCCCGTCACGCTGAATGCCGGTGAGTCCCAGGGCATCACCCTCAGGATTCAGAGCAGCGGCGCCCTCAACGTTCCGCTGTCTCTGGAAACGCCGGACACCGTGGTGGCCGACAGTAACCACCTGACCCTGACGCACGGGCTCTTCTACGGCGCCCTGCTGGTATTCGCTGTCTTCAACCTGCTGCTGTTTTTCAGCTCGGGAACGGTGTACTACTTTCACAACGCCTTCTATATGGGCACCATGGGGCTGTTCCTGTTTGCCATGGGCGGCTTTGCAAATCAGTACTTCTGGCCAGACAGCACCGGCTTTGCCAATACCTCTATCCCACTGCTGATCGCCTTGTGCGCCCTGGCCATGACCCTGTTTGGCCGCTCCTTCCTGGAAATCGCGCCGGATACGCTGGCCGCCACCACTCTGCGAGCCCAAGCCTGGGCGTCTGCGGGGCTGCTGGTTATCACCTTCATGCTGCCCTACAACCGCTCTATTCTGCTCAACACCACCCTCGCCCTCACGGTGATCGGCAGCCTGTTTGTGATTGGCGTGCTGCGTTGGCGGCAGGGCTATCTGCCGGCGCTGTGGTATGTGCTTGCCTGGTCGGTGATGCTGGTGGGTGCGCTGATCTATGCACTGGCCGCCTTCGGGTATCTGGCGGATTTCCTGGCCCGCGAGTTCTTCATGCTGACCGCCATCGGCGCCCAGGTCATTCTGCTGAATTACGCCATGGTGCAGCGTTGGCGGCTGCTGAACCAGAAACTGCTGGATGTAGAGCACAACGCCCGCACCGAACTGGAAATCAAAGTGCATGAACGCACGGCTCAGTTGCGTAACACGATGCGGGAACTGGAAGAGGCCAACCGCAAACTCGCCACTCTGAGCCTCAATGACGCCCTCACCGGCCTGTACAATCGGCGCCACCTGGACAACATCCTCCCGGAGCTGTGCGCTGAGGCGCGCCGCACCGGTCAGCCCCTGACGTTGGCACTGATTGACGCGGACCACTTCAAGCGCATCAACGATACCTATGGCCACAGCTTCGGTGACCTGTGCCTGCAGCGCATTGCCGACATTCTG
>JAEPMM010000458.1 GCA_017643965.1 Marinobacter sp. | reverse complement strand
GATGTACTGGCCGAGGGAATTGAGACCAAAGAGCAAGAAAACCATCTCCGAATCCTTGGCTGTGATGCGGGACAAGGCTATCTATATGCTAAGCCGCTCTCAGTCAAAAGGTGCGAGGAGTACCTACAAGTTACTGACTGGATTTAAGTGGCCCGATGGAGGTCCTCGAATCAATTTGGGATCACCGAACGCTTAGTGTGCGCCGGCGTTATCGCACCATCTGAACGTTCGCTTTGCGACCACACTGAACTTCACGCTTAAGTTACCAAACATCCCTAATTGCAATGAAGTCCAAGTTTGGTGGAGCAGGGCAGCTTAGGGGGGCGGCGCTATCAACAAGACTCATGACAATGGGATGAAATCAGCTCAGCAAACCAGTGGCATTCAAGGAGCGTTTGAAGTGTGATGAACCTTAAAAGCCTGAAGATCGACGAGTGGGATCAGATGATCGATGTGAACCTCAAGGGGTTCTTTACGGTATTGCCAAAGCGATTCCGTACACGAAGGAGCAGAGGTCAGGGCACATTATCAACACGGCTTCGGTCGCCGGCCAGTTGGTATTCCCATCCTCAGCGGTTTACTCGGCGAACAAGTTTGCCGTTCGAGCTCTGTCCGAAGGTCTGCGCCAGGAAGTGAAGCCATACAATATCCGCACTACGACCGTATCCCCAGGCGCTGTGAAAACCAAACTGCTGGAGCACATAAGCGATCAGGACATTCAGTCCGCCAACAAGGAATATGTCGGGAAGTTTGGCGTCCCGGCAGAGACTTTTGCGCGGATGGTGGCTTTAGCGATCAATGAGCCGGACGATGTGGACGTGAATGAAATTACTCTCCGACCGACCGCTCAGGAACTGTGATGAATCTGCACTTTAAGCCAGTAGTTAACCCGGCACCATGAGATGACGCATGGCCCGAAGCTCAACCGGGTCACTTTTACAGGTGCTGCATGCGCAGGCTTCTGACTTCGAGTTCTAATTGCCAGCTTTATGGATCGCGGCAGATCAGAACGACGTAACACAGAAGCCCTGTTGTCATGACGCAGAATGAAGCAATCGATTCAGGAACAGCGTTTGAATGAATCGCTCCCGCCATTCCGGACACGGAGAGAACTGTGGCGGAAGAAAATGATTGGGGTGAAGGCATAAGTTGTATAACCAAAGGCGTCGGGGTTGGATCGACATACCAATTTGCACGCTCAGTGCTGCTGGGCTTCACAATACCATACTGCGCATAATGTATATTATGTTAAACGTTAAGTGGTGAACCTTAACAGGTTTTGCGAATACACTGCTCTAGCATCAAAAAACATAAATGAAGCCAAAACCGATCTCCGCTTCATAATCATTCCGAGATATCGGGCTATCTGAAACGTCACTCCCGTAGACTTCGTAAAGAGCTTCGCCGAAGATCTGCCAGTTTTCGTGTACGTAATTTCGATAGTTAACATTGACGCCCGTTGATCTATAGCCGCTATCAACATCGGTTTCTGGGAGGCCTGAATCTGTGGATTGCCGGGCGTCCACACCAAAGTCCCGGTTGGCCAACTTACCATCGTGGAAAGTGACAACAGCGCCAATTTCCCAGCCAGTGCCGTCAGGCTGGCAACTCAAACACGTTCCTGCGCCGAATATCCCTAGCGTACCGATTTCTCCTGTTAATACACGGCCATCTAAAAAGTATCGCCAATCGTCTGCCAAAGCATGACGCACCTCTAAGAGCAATGTAACGCCGGAATTCGATTCGCCCAACCCATCCAGTCTGCCATCGTCCGAATCACTCTCTTCACGGCCTTCTTCATAGCCGACAGAGGCTTGAAAGAACCAGGCATCCTTGACCAATGTTCGCCACCCGACTGCTTCACCTGCCCAGAAAAATAAATTATCACCTGTTTGCCACTGAACAGCCCCAGCGGGATCGACCTCAAACTCGAACTCGTCCGAACCCTCATAAGCCGTCTCGTACTCAATGCTCAGCCCAAGGCCAACGCCCCAACCATCGCCATCTGTAAAATCTGCAATTGAAGGAAGCGGAACGAGAGCGGTTCTCGTTTCCGTCGCGTTTACCGATCCAAAACATGATATGAGGCCAAGAAATGAGGCGATTTGAAGAGCTGTTTTCTTCACGGTTATCCCCTACCAAGCAGGAGGTGGCAACACCAGTTACTAATAACTGTAGATG
>JAEPMM010000078.1 GCA_017643965.1 Marinobacter sp. | reverse complement strand
CGGTTCATCACCGCCGCTTCGCAAAGTACACACTCAGCCCCTGGCCCATGAGGCTCTGAACTTCACTCCCCAGCGCCTCGGCCTGCACCTGTTTCTGCACCGGTGCTGTCGCCAGGGTGTGGCCGTCGGTGTCTCGCGCCTTGACCAGTTTCCACTCCACTTCGTTGCTCACGAGCGCCATCAGCTCTTTCAGCTGGTGGACGTCCTGGGGGCGGAACCAGCGGTCACGGCAGCCGCCGAGGGAGTAGAAGTCCTCTTCGTTGAGCAGGCTTTGCCAATGGTTGTCGTGCTTGTTGGTCAGCACCATGCGCCTGAGCTGGCGGAGCGCTGTGCGCGTGGGTTGCAGCTTGTGCTGGTCGATCAGTTTGCGAATCTGCCGGTCGCCTTCGGTTTGCTCGGCAACGGCGGTGTGCATATGCCCCACGGCGCCATTCTCGGTCGCGGAGCTCACCAGCGCGGCCAGGGATACCTCGGTCATGGCGGTGGACGGCAAACGACCCACCTCTACCCAATGCACCTTGTGGCCATCGGCAACGAAGCGCTGGGCAATCGACCAGGGCCAGAACACGATATTGTACATTCCCATGTCGTCCGCCATGCGGGTGGCCTTGGCGATGTTGGCCAGCGACTCGTCAACCGCGATCACTTCCACATCATCCAGGTAGTGGGCCAGTTCCATTGCCCGCTGGCCGGATTCCGCACCGCACACCAGAATGCGCAGGGTGGCGGGCAGGCTCTCTGTTGGCAGCTGCAATTCCTCCGCCATCAGGGTTTTCAGGCTGCTTCCGACGCGATAGGCCAGTTGTGACCAGCTCGGCCAGGCCTGGGGGACGTCCGCTTTATCCAGGCACAGCTCGTCGGCTTTTTCGTCAAAATTCTGTTTGATGGCTTCTTCGCTCGCGCGCTCGTAATAACTGGCCGCCAGCACCGGCTGCATGGCCAGCGGCCAGTCCACCAGGTTCCATTGGCCAAGGTGAGCGGCGAAGGTTTGGTGAAAGAGGGCACCGTATAGGGCGCTCAGTATCAGTGAGGCGGCCATGGCGTCCTGGGATTCGCCCATGGCGATCTGGGCGCAGAGGCTGTTGTTGAGGGTGTCGACAAGGCGCTCTTCGTCTTCGTCGGCACTCAGCGCATAGCCGGTGCGGTCGGCGTAGCGGGCCAGCGCCAGGGTCAGTGGCTGCAGGCTTTCCCGCAGTTCAGCCGTGTGCGCCACTTCCGCAATGATCGCGCGTCGGAGCATGGTGGCCAGTTCTTCCACCGCCGGGTCCGGCATCAGGGTTTTCTCCAGCGCCAGAACCAGCAATTCGTCCTCGCTGGCGGCATCCAGAAAGATCTGTGCCTGCGGGTTGTCCAGGTCATATTGCTGGCGGATGATCGCTGCCACGAAACGACCCAGTTCCTGATGAGGCAGGCCGCTCTTGTTCAGCAGCGCGATGGCGTCCTGTGCCAGGGCGGCATCGGCCTTGGTAATGTCCAGGTGCGTCGCGCAGGTGACCATGCCACTGTAGACGGAATCCCAGTGGGCTCCGCTTTCCAGCAGTTTGCGATAGTGCAAATACGCCACATCAAACTGGCCCTGAAGCCGCTTGGCGTGGGCCACGCCGCAGAAAGCGGCGGCCGATTGCCGGTCGAATTCCAGGGCTTGCAGGAAATACTGCTCCGCCAGCGCCGGGCGCTCACTCTTCATCGCCCAGTAACCGAGGTTGGCGTACTGCTGCGCCTGGCCCGGTTGCAGGTTGAGGCTGGCATTGAACAGGGTGTGGGCTTTCCCAAGCTGGCCATCATCCAGTTCTACCCGCCCGAGCAGCCCGAGTGCGACTGCGTGGTCCGGCTCCTGCGCCAGCGCCTCATTCAGGTAGCCGCGGCATTCATGCCTCGCCTTGAGACGCTGAACAAACGAGGCTGTCCCGCTGTTGGACTCGCCATAAGCCAGGTTCGCCTGCAACACCAGCCGCGCCACGTGCGCCTGCCGGGATTCTGAAGCCTGAATGTGATGCTGTGCTTGCATGGGACACCTCGAACAACCTATGGGCGGTGATGGTCTGTCAGTGTTTTTGTCGGGTTACGCTTTGCTAACCCGACATCAAATCCCCGGTCTCATTACCCCTGGAGCAGCTGCAGCACCTGCTGCGGCCGGGCATTGGCCTGGGCCAGAACCGAGAGGCCGGCTTGCTGCAGTACCTGGGTACGGGCCAGTTCGGCGGATTCCTTGGCAAAGTCCGCGTCCCGTATCCGGCTGTTGGAGGCCGAGAGGTTTTCGGACGTGGTGCTCAGGTTGGCAATGGTGGACTCGAACCGGTTCTGCACCGCGCCCAGCTCAGCGCGCAGGCCGTTGATCTGGTCGATGGCGTAGTCCAGGGAAATCATGGCCAGATCCGCCCCGGCCTGGGTGGACACATCGGTGTCGTTCACGGTGACCAGGTCATCCGGAACCGTCGTGGCCACCGAGAAGGTCGTGCCACTGGCGACGGTGACGTCGACAGTGAAGGGCTGATCAAACGCCGAGGAGAAAATGATCTCGTCGTTGTTCTTGTTCAGATAAGCGGTAATGCCGGTCTGAGGTGTTTGTGCGTTCACCTGACCGAGGATGTCCTGCAGTGAGCTGGCATCTGTAATGCTCAGGGTGGTGGTGCCTGACCCGTCCAGCAGTGGCAGGTCAACGGTGAAATCGACGGTTTCGCCATTCTCGAAGCGCTCGGCCACGGTCATGCCGCTCACGTCTGCGTTCAAGATGCCGGAAGTGTCGCCGATGACGGAGCCGAGCTGGCTGCCGCGGGCGTCAAGACCGTTAACCTGAATGGTTTCGCCGGTGTTGGCCCCCACCTGGAAGGTCTGTGTCGGCAACGAGCCGTCCAGCACGCGCAGGCCGTTAAAGGAGGTCTGGCCGGCAATGCGGTTGATCTCTGCCACCCGCTGCTGCACTTCCTGGTTCAGCGCTTCGCGGTCGGAGTTGCTGTTGGACGCGTTGGCTGACTGAACCGCCAATTCACGGATACGCTGCAGGTTGGCGGTGATTTCATCGAGAGCGCCTTCGGCGGTCTGCGACAGGGAGATGCCATCGTTGGCATTACGCTGCGCCATGTTCAGACCGGTGATCTGGGACTGGAAGCGCTCAGAGATGGCCAGGCCGGCAGCGTCGTCTTTGGCTGAGTTGATTCTCAGGCCAGAGGACAGACGTTGCAGAGCGGTGTTGGCATCGGTTTGTGACGCATTCAGGTTACGCTGGGCATTCAGCGACGCGATGTTGGTGTTGATAATCTGAGGCATGGTGTGTCTCCCTGGGCAGAAAGGCCGGTAAGAGGGCCATGTTGCTCTGCGCCTCTGCCGGCAAAATGATTTATGTTGCCGATTTGGGAGGGGTCAAGCGAAGTTTGTGCCAATAATGGATTATCCGTTCAGGCCCATGATTTATCTGATAATTTTCTGATATGGCCGTGCCTGTCGAGAGCGGTCCGCCAGATTGATGACAGCATTTGGCGGCAGTGGCTTGCCGCCCTTTCAAAGGAGTTAGTGACCGGCAGAGAGAGGCGCAATGGGTTGGTGCATTACAGTATGAGCTCTACGTGCCGTTACTGTATTTAAAGAGGGTTTCCAGTTTCCACTTGCATAAAATTTGCTTTGTTAACATGGTATTGTCATTCGTTCAGGCGAACAGAGTCAGGAGGTGAGCATGGCATTGCAATTCGGGAGTAAGCAGATGTGAGTGCAGGTATTATCCCGGTCATCTTTGCCAGGCTTGATTCACGGCGACTGCCCGGTAAGGTCCTTGAGCCGCTGTTGGCGGAAAAATGTATTATCGATGAGCTGTTGGTTCAGCTGGGCCTGATTGCTGAGCAGGTACCGGGTGTCACCGAGCCGGTCATCGCAACGACCGCCCGAGCGGTTGACGAGCCTTTGGTCGACAAGGCCAGGCTGAAGGGCATTACTGCCATCACCGATCATTTCGCTCCGTTGAAGAGGCTTCGTGCCATCGCGGCGGCCAACCCCCATTGCTGGCTCTGGCGTGTTAACGCAGACAGCCCGCTGCTTCTGCAACCGCTGATTGAATACGCCGCGGCGCAGTTACCGGAGGCGGATGATCAGGTGCAAGTCATAACGAATCTTGTTGATCGCAGCTTTCCTTATGGGGTATCACTCGAAATGTTTCGGGCGGCCATGATCAACGCCATCGATCTGGATCAGGCGACCGAGGAAGAGCTGGAACACATAACACCGGTTACGCAGCAACTTCCAGCGAGTGCCATCCACGGGATTACAGCAGAGGATCTCGGCCTCTACCGGTTTGACCCCTCCGTTAGGTTAACCATTGATGATGCGGCAGATGCCGGGTTTTTTCGTGCACTCTGGGCTGACCCCGATTTTCAGAGAACCCGCCCCGGAAGTGTGGAGCGTGTAAACTATGCTTATAACAGGAGGCGCTCTGGTGCGACTTAATATCTACCACATCTGTCCGTTTGGTCCCGGCTTCAATATCGGCAATTTCATGATCCAGCAGTCGGTCCGGCGGATGGTGGCCAGTCTGTCGGGTTGCGGCATTAATTTTATCACTGTGCCGGCGTCAGGTTTTGGTTCCAAGGCAGGGCTGACCAAACAGATTGTGTACGACATCAATCAGACCGCAGACGGTGTGATTGTGGGAGGCGGCAACCTGTTTGAAAACGGCGAGATTTCGATAGACCGGACCGCATTGCAGGCGTTGCGCCGTCCGATGCTGATTTACTCGTCATCCTACGGGCGCATCTATGGCCCCGATTTGACCTATGTTCGTCGCACCGATGCCATCAGCGATGCGGATCTGCAGGCGCTGCTTGAACGGGCCGATGTGGTTCTCTCCCGGGATGAGGCGACCAGAAGGCACATTGACTCCCTGACACAGCATCCTGACCATCAGGTGGGCGGTTGTCCGTCGGTGTATATCTCGGAACTGGCAGCGGCGGAGTTCGAAGCGAGTCCATCGGCGGAGACCCGGTACCCGATGCTGGCTGTACGGAATCCTGAGCAGATGAACGTGCCCTTGTCACAGAAGATCCGTGTGCATGCGCTTTCCGAGCAGTGTCTCGAAATTCTTGAGCGCAGGCAGCAGGGCAAGCCGGCAATGGTGCTGTGTAACGATCAGAGGGATATTGAGTACGCCATGTCGTTTGGCAGGGAGATTCTCTACACAAGCGATGTGTATGAGTATTTTCAGATTCTGGACGGTGTCAGCGAGGCGATTTCCTTTCGCGTTCATACCAGCCTGCCCCTCTGGTCTCTGGGGCGGCCGGCGCTGAACCTGTCCTACGATGAGCGTTCGGAAAGCCTGATCGATACCCTTGGGATGAGTCAGTACGATCTCAACATCGTGGAAGAACGTGATTCGACGCTCGGGAAAATTGAATCCCGGTTGGACTCCTTTCCTGTTTCCGTGGAGCCTCCCGCTCGCTGGCAGCAATTGCGGGAGACGCAGGAAGCGGGCATCCGGCGTTTCCTGAAGCTCCTGGAGGTGTAATGTGAAGATCATTTCTGAAGCCGCCATGAACCACTTTGGATCCGTGCCCTTGCTGTGGCGATGCGTGGCATCGTCGCTTGAGGCGGGGGCAGATTATGTGAAGTTCCAGCTGATTCGTGATGAGGAAATCTATGCGGATGGCCAGTATGAATACGGCACTTACGATATCGATGAGGTGCGCTGGCTGAGGCGTCATTCCCGCATACCCCATGAGAAGTACCGCCAGATCGCAGACAGGGCGGCCAGCCTTGCCGGCTATCGGTGCATGACGGCAACCCCCTTTGATCCGCGTTCGCTGGATGAGCTGATCGAGACAGACCCGCCGTTCGTCAAAGTCGCCAGTGGCGACAACAATTACATGGAGTTGCTCGATGCGGTTGGCCGTTCCGGTCGAACGGTGATTGTCTCAACCGACATGTCCACGACGGAACAGATTGATCAGGCCGTTGAACGGCTGATGAGACACACCTCCGACATTGTGCTGATGCACTGCGTTGCGGCTTACCCCCACGGGTGTGATGAGTCGATGCTGGGCACCATTCCCTGGTTGCAGAATCGCTATCAGGTTCCGATTGGTTATTCGGATCACTCGGTGGGCTATGGAGCAGCCATGCTGGCCGCATCGCTGGGCGTGGAATGGTTTGAAAAGCATTTTACCCTGTCAGCGGACAACGGCGGGCTTGACGCCAAACACTCGGTCACGCCCGCCGGGCTGGCGGAATACTGCCGCATGGTTCGCAGCGTGAAACCGGCACTGGAAACAGTGCGAACAGAGCCGACGGATGCCGAACAATACACCGCCCGTCGCGCCCGCCGCGGCCTCTACTTCAGCCGGGACCTTCCTGCCGGGCATGTCTTGCGCATGGAGGATTTTGTCCCCTTGCGCCCGGAGCGGGATTTTTCGGTGGGCGAGCTGGAGGGCGTTGTAGGCCAGACACTCAATTCAGCCGTGGAAAAGCGAACGCCGCTCTGCAAAGAGCATCTTCAATGATCAACCGGCCAAAGGTGGTGCTCATAGCCGAAATTGGCCACCGTGTTGGCTGGGGACATGTGTCCCGCTGCCTCATTCTGCGGCGCATATTGTCGCCGTCCTTCGATGTGGAACTGAAAATCGTCAACCGAGAGGGCTGGGCGAATCCGGAGCTGGAACGGGAGTATGCCCTCCAGCACCCGGTCAGGGCGGATATTGCGTTTGTTGATGGCCTGGAATTGCGTGAGGAACTTGGCCTGAAGGTACGGGCAGGTTCGGTGGCATCCTTGTCGTATATGTCCGATGTCAATGATGTGGTCGATCTTGTGGTCGCCCCCGCGCTGAATGGAATGGATGTGCCGGGTCATTTCCTCACCGATCTGGCTGCCATTCTCTGTAATCGCCCGAAAGCCATCGCGGGCCCGCGTGATCGCAAGAGTGGCGCGCTGACGATCGGAATCTCGATGGGCGGCGCCGATGTTGAAGGCCTTACCCCGGTTCTTGAGCGCGCTTTGAGCCGGTCAGGGCATCGAATCCTGACAATGGCCAATGATGCTGGTCGTCATCCCACGCTTTCACACTTTCTCGAGCACAAACTGTACGACCATCCCGCTGATCCGTTCCCGTACTACGTGTTTTCTGAATGTGATCTGGTGGTTTGTCAGGGCGGGTTGAGTGCTATTGAAATCGCGTTGCTCGGCATCCCGACGGTCATTCGCAGCCGTTCCGATTTTACCCCGGCCTACCGCTTTCTGGAGTTGTCCGGTTGTTCCCGGCGGTCAACCGGCAGCAGCACCGCCGAGCTGGAAACTACGATCAGCTCCGTTTGCGACAATGGCGGCCAGCGGGCAGAGATGGCCCGTGCATGCCGTGGCCTGGAGGCGGAAATAGATGAGTCTTTCTGGGAAGTGCTTATCTACCAACTGATCAAGAAGGAAGCGCACCATGACGCAATGCCGTTTTTGCGGGGGCACTGATCTCAAGCCCTGGACCGGGCGATACCAGCGCTGCAATGACTGCCTGTACATCTGTTCGGTGCCGGCACCGACAGCGGAAGAGATCGATCAGCATTACAGCCAGTACCATGAAAACAATCATCAGAAGTCCGAAGCCAAGAATCGCGCCCGTGCGGTGTCTTATCGCCAGGAGATTCGCTGGCTCGAGGGTCGGCTGGGTGACCCACTCCCTGCGCCGGTATTTGATTATGGCGCCTCTGGCGGCTATTTTCTGGATGCGCTGGTTTCTGACGGAAATGTGCCGGCCAGTGCCGCACACGGCGACGACCTGTCACCCGGGGCTGTTGAGCAGTTGGTAAAGAAGGGTTATCGCAAAACGGTGGCCTCGTGTGAGCCGAGGTCGATGCAGCTGGTCACGCTCAGGGGGGTTCTGGAGCACCTGCTGGATTTCCGGAGTGTCGTTGCAGAGCTGACCGATCTGGTGGCTGACGATGGCGCTTTCTTCATTACCGCCACGCCGGATGCCTCGTCAACGGTCGCAAACCTCTATCGGGACCGCTGGGTGCAGCATCATTATCCCAGCCACTTTCAGCACTTTACCGCGGCGCTGGTTGACCAGTTGCTGGCCGAACGCGGTTTTGTGCTGATTGATCATGTGGATCTGTACCGGGAATCCGTTTATCGCTCGGATGCTGATGATCTTCACTGGTTGCGCGCGGTGCAGGGCTCTTTGCCAGACGTGCATCACGCCTACTGGGGCTCGATGATGACCCGGCTGTACCGCCGCGGCTCCGGTCTGGACAGAGCTGAAAAAGGCTAGGGGCGCACCGCCGCCCCTGGGGTGATTAACCGGGAAATGAACGTAATGCCAAACACGGCGAGGTTTCGATGAGCAACAACCAGGATACCGCCGCACAGGTTTACCTGCGGCGCAAACAGAAGAACCTGGAATTCTTCAAGGTCAGCCTGCCGAAGATCTACCAGGTTCTGGAGAACCTGATGCTGACCCGCGCCGAACTGGTAGTAACGCCTGGGGCCAAGGATCTGGACATGACCATTGATGGCCAGTCCTGTTACCGGGGGCTGGCGAAGGAATATTCACAGGACGAGGCGCTGCAGTTTCTGAAGGATAATCCCCCGGAGAAACCGTTGAAAACCTTCCCGCCGGAATGGCCGTCTTCATACCCGGTTGATCGCTTCGCGTCAGTGAGGGTGCGCAACCTGCTCGAGGCCAGTCCGGTCACCCCCGAGAACTTTGAGGGTTACCTGCGCGGCAGCAACTTCTTTCCTTCCATTGTCTTTCTCGGGTGTGGTCTGGGTTTTCATATCCAGGCCTTATTGGAGAGAACCACGGTTGTGAATGCGTTTATCGTTGAGCGGGAGCCGGAGAAGTTTGCCCTCAGTCTGTTTACGGTGGACTGGGCGGCGATCTGCGCGAAGTTCAAGCGTCGCGGGCATTCCATCAATTTTGCCATTGGCCTTGGCAGTGGCAGCGAAAGTATCCAGAGCGTTCTGGCGCGGCATCTCAAGGGCGCGGTGCCGTTCTACCCGTTCATGACGACTTACTACAATCACCTGGCAGACATTGAGCTGGCTGAGGCGGCCATGGAGGTGTCCAAGGACGTTGCAACGATTGCGGCCCACTGGTCCAACTACGATGATCAGCTGATTCGTTTGCGAAACACCGCCTTCAATGTCAGCAAGGGCATGCGTTATCTGAAAAAGAAAAATCTGCAGGCCAGCGAGTATCCGCTCGTTGTGGTGGGCAGTGGTCCCTCGATTGATCATCGCATCGAGAGCCTGAAATCGGTCCGGGATCGCGTCGTGATTGTCAGTGCGGGTACGGGCCTGCGCCCGCTGCTGATGGCGGGAATAAAGCCGGATCTGCACGTTGAGCTTGACCCGGGCTACTCAATCTATGAAATCCACGCTGACCTGGGCGCCGACGCATTGAAGGATATTCCGCTGCTGGCGGTGAATGAGATCAATCCTCATGTGCCCGAGCTCTTCGGCCGCACCCGGTACTACTTCAAATCGGACAACGCGGTGCCGGCCCTGCTGGGCATAGCCGGCGATGGGTTCCCCGGCTGCAACCCGACCTGCACCAATGCGGCCTTGTCGATCAGCTACAGCCTGGGCTTCCGCAAACTTTTCCTGTTTGGCACCGACTACGGCTTCGAGAGCAGGGAAAAGGATCACGCCAGTACCTCCATCCATGGCGACAAGGCGGACACGGACTTTGCTTTGCAGTTCCGCGCCAAAGTGGCCAAGCGCAAGCGCCCGGTATTTGAGGTGCCCGGGGTCGGGGGTGGCAGGATTTACACCCGCAGCGACTATTACAGCGCCAAACGCAGCGTGGAGCAGTTGTTGTTGGATCTGGAAAGCGCGGCGTCATCCATGGAGGTGTTCAACTGTGCGGACGGTGCCGAGATCGAGGGTACCGTCTGGCTCGCGGATGGGGATTTCCTGAAGCAGGTTGAGGGCCTCAGCGCTGCGGACTTGCCCAGCCTGGACGAGCTTTTTGACTCGATCGAGTCGGAACTTGCCCGCGACTCTCTGCAGGAGGCGCTGCCTGACCTGGTGGCGGAGATTCGCCGGGAGGCAGGTTCGCTCGCCCGGTTGGTGAAAAAAGCCAAACTGGGCGGCGCTCGCGATCTTGCGCTGCTGGCCAATGAGCTGAAGACCCTGATTACCAGGGTAAAGCCCAAGCCGGGCAGTGTAGGTGTCAGCGGCGCGCAGTTGATGATGAACCAGATGTTGCAGGGCGGCGTGCTGCGGCTGGTGCATGTAGGTCTCTCTCACGGCCTGGCGTGTCACGATGGAAAAGAACGCGACCAGTTCATCCGATTGTGGCGGGATCAGGTGGTGGCGTTGCTGGAGGCGCTGCCGGATCACTTTCAGCGCGTGATGTCGTATCCCCGGCCGATGGAAGACAACCCCTGGTCCCGAACCGGTATTCGATTCCCCGAACCGGAGCTCGACGAACACGGTCGTTCCTAGGCCTTACAATCAGTAACAAACAAATCGTCTTTTTTCAAGACCAAATTGCAGGGTTT
>JAEPMM010000346.1 GCA_017643965.1 Marinobacter sp. | reverse complement strand
TGTCAGTGAGCGCCGCAAGCCCCAGATCAAACACGCCATTACAAACAAGGATGTGGAGTTTCATGGCAAGAATGATATCAAAGTTGTCATTATTGTCTATAGAGATGGCTGTCATGACGACTTAGACTTCAGGCTCGTTGATCCATTCACCTAACCCATTTACCCAAAGGATTACAGTATGACCAAGCTCGCCCTGTTTGTTCGCCTCGAAGCCAAACCCGGCCAGGAGGCTGCGCTTGCCGACTTCCTGGCCAGCGCACTGCCGCTCGCCAACGCCGAGTCCGGCACCACTGCCTGGTTCGCATTGAAGTTTGGCCCTTCGACGTTCGGTGTGTTCGATGCCTTTGCCGATGAGGCAGGTCGCCAAGCACATCTGAACGGCCAGATCGCCGAGGCCTTGATGGCCAACGCCGAGACCTTGCTCAGTTCTCCGCCCAATATCGAGAAGGTCGAACTGCTTGCAGCTAAACTGCCTGCATGACAACCCGGCCTTGACTCAATCAGGTCACGCTGCGTAGGGCCACACGGCCCTACGCAGCCCCCCTCGATTGCCGGGGGGATGTTCGGCGACAATTAGGATGAACAGTTGGCGACAATTCTCTTGGCAGCCAGCCTTCTGATTTTAACAAGGTCGATAATACTGATGCCTGTAGTTGCCCCAACTAAACTGAGCACCATCTTGCCAGTTCAGCCCGGTATTCCCCGGTGGCATTTCAGACTCTTGTGCGGGTGGCTGCGATTATAGTCTCAGATCCATTTCGGCAATCTGGCCATCACAGTGACTGGATCAGGAAGGTCGTACAGGTATACATCGCCCCGCCTAAACGCCTTCACAAAAGCCTCCGCTATGCCGTTACTATGAGGGCTTCGCGCGGGTGTGATATACACCACAAAACCCAGAGCGGATGCGAAGACTCGCGTTTCTTTGGCAATGTAGCAGTTGCCATTATCCGTCAGCCATTCCAGAGATTGTGGCACCCACTTCGACTAGCCGAACCGGTATTTCGGGCTTTCCCGCAGTACTCCTGTTACCTGCCCGCTGAACTGGTGGCTGGATTATCAGGCCACATCTCCAAAGGTCCTGCGCCAGTCACGAGGGCTTACGTGGTGACGTTGCTTGAAATGCTGCCGGAATGACGTTGCTGTGTGGAAGCCGATTCTTTCCGAGATGGCTTCCACAGACAGCGATGTGGTCTCCAGCAGTTCCCGTCCTCGCCGAAGTCGTTCACTCACCAACCACTCCACTACCGTCATGCCGGTGGCTCTCTGGAAATGGCGGGTGAAGGTGCGCCGGCTCATGGCGGTGCGGGCGGCCAGTTCATCGATTGTGTGTGTTTCGGCCAGATGTTCCCGCAGATAGTCAAGTAGTCGGTTGATATGCGCATCCTGAGTGGAAATCGCGACCGGCTGCTCAATGAACTGAGCCTGGCCACCTTCCCGGTGCGGCGGAACAACCATCAGGCGGGCAAGGGTATTGGCGGTCCTGGCACCGTAATACTCCCGCACCAGAAACAGGCAGCAATCCAGCCCCGCCGCTGTGCCAGCGGACGTGACCAGCCGGTCATCCTTCACATAGAGGGCGTTGGTATCCAGATTCACCTGTGGAAACCTATTGAGGAAGTCCTGTTCTGCCAGCCAGTGGGTCGAGGCTCTCTTGTTATCCAGCAAACCCGCATAGGCCAGCGCATAGGTGCCGTAGCAAAGGCCTACCACATGTGCGCCCCGTTCATGGCAGCGGGTGAGAGCCTCCGCCAATTGCGGCGGTGGGGCTTCGCTCAGATCGTGCCAGCCGGGTACTACCGCAATATCAACCGCATCCAATAATTCCAGCCCGCCATCTGGCTGAACGGTCATGGCCCGTTCGGATGTGAGGGGCTTGCCGTCTGGGGTGATAATCAGCAACTCGAACAAGGGGCCGTCGGGCAAGGCAATACTGAACACCATGTAAGGAACAGAGAAATGGAAGGGGCTGAATTGTGGGTGAAGGATAAGCCCGACTTTCGGTAGCGCCACGGTGTCACTCCTGTGGTTCATTTAACCCGATGATAACTGCTTGGCCCGATTCTTTCGATCTTTGTCTTTCAGGTCAATATTGGTGGTGATCACATCTCCGTAGACTTACTCCATCAACGAACACCCTGTTGGAGGATAAATACCATGTTGATCAAAACTTTCGCTGGCGCCCTGATGCTTGCTTCGACTGTTTTTACTGGCGCTGCTTTCGCCGAATCGTATACCCGGGAACCCAGCCACCAGATACAGCAAATCCGCAATGCCACCATCAAGGTTACATACGGAGAGACCACCTTTCTGATTGATCCTATGCTGGCCGAACAAGGAGCTTACCCGGGCTTTCCGGACACTTACCGCAGTGAGCTGCGTAATCCTTTGGTGGGCTTGCCCATGGCCGCTGAGGATGTGATTGAGGGTACCGATGCGGTGATCGTTACCCATACCCACCTGGACCACTGGGACGATGCCGCCCAGAAGCTGTTGCCGAAGAACATTCCCCTGTTTGTGCAGAACGGGGCGGATGCCGAGCTGATCCGCTCACAAGGCTTCAAGGATGTGCGTATTCTGGATGGCGAGGCTGAATTCGGCGGCGTGATACTCCATAAAACCGGCGGCCAACACGGCTCCAATACCCTTTATGCCATTCCCGAGCTGGCCAAGGCGCTCGGTGAAATCATGGGTGTGGTTTTTGAAGCCGAGGGGCAGGAAACCACTTACGTGGTAGGCGATACCGTGTGGCGTGATGAAGTGGTTCAGTCATTGGAGCGCTTTCAGCCGGACGTTGTTGTGTTGAATGCCGGGGTGGCGGAACTGACAGGCTTTGAGGGCGACTCGATCATCATGGGCAAAGAAGATACCCTGCGAGTGCACCGAGCTTTACCAGATGCGGACATTGTCGCCGTGCACATGGATGCGGTGAACCATATGACCCTGAGCCGTGAAGAGCTGGCAGAGTTCGTGGAGAACGAGGGGATTGATGAGCGGGTATTGATCCCGGCGGATGGTGAGATTCTTTCTTTCTGACCAGAACACCCCTGAAACAAATGATCCAATGAGAAACAGTCAAATGAGCAAGCGAGCCGTTATTGTTGTCGATATCCAGAATGAGTACTTTGCCTCCGGCAAACTGCCTCTGGTGAACATTGAACAGGCAGCCGCCAAGGCTGCCCAAGTGATAGATACAGCGCGTCAGAACAAAGACCTGCTGGTGCATGTTCACCATGAGTTTCCGGACCCGGATGCGCCTGTATTCACCCCGGGTACAAACGGCATCAACATCCACGAATCCGTGGCACCAAAAGGTGATGAGCCGGTGATTCTGAAGAATTATCCCAACTCATTCCTGAAAACCAACCTGAAAGAGCTGCTGGATGCCAGCGACATTGAGGAAGTGGTTGTGATCGGTGCCATGAGTCACATGTGCATCGAAGCCACCAGCCGAGCCGCTTCAGATTTTGGCTACAAGGTCACTGTGCTGGAAGATGCTTGCGCCACGATGGACCTGGAGTTCAACGGCGTGAAGGTGCCGGCGGCACAGGTTCATGCCACGGCTATGGCGGCTCTTGGGTTTGCCTATGCGAGTGTCCAGTCCACCCGGGATTACCTGTGAGGATCTTGCTCTTCGTATCTGTCGGGTGGTTGCTCCCGTAAACTGAAGCCGACCGGCCAGAAACATTTCAGCCGGTCGTTTCAGTGGTATCGTTCGGCCCGGATCTATTGCTGGACGGCCTCATATGTTGCGTGCAGATTCCAAAAATCTGAACGTTCGCTTTGCGGCCAGGGCATACTCCGGGCCCAGCTAAACAAAAGCGGACGTTCGCGCCCCTCACCTTAAGAGCGGTTTTTGGTCGTTCCAAATCAATGAATC
>JAEPMM010000141.1 GCA_017643965.1 Marinobacter sp. | reverse complement strand
GGTGGGTGTGGCCATGAATCAGCCGTTGCACCCCGTGATCTTCCATCACTTTCACCACCTCTTCCGGGGTGACGTCCATGATGAACTCTTCCTTGCCCTGGTTCTTGGCCATGCTGATTTCCCGCAGTTGACGGGCCATCTGCTGGCGGTCTGCCAGTGGGCGCTGGAGGATCATCTGTTGCCATTGGCGGTTACGCATGTTCTGGCGGAACTTCTGGTACTCCACATCGGCAGTGCACAGGCTGTCGCCGTGCATCAGCAGGGTAGGGGTGCCGTACAGATCCACCACAGTGGGGTCATCCAGCAGGGTGGCGCCGGCACGGGCGCAGAAATCCTCACCTATCAGGAAGTCGCGGTTTCCGTGCATCAGGAATATGGCGGTGCCGCTGTCGCTGAGTGCTTTCAGTGCGCCGGCAACGGTGTCCTGCAGTGGCGAGCGTTCATCGTCTCCGATCCACGCTTCGAAAAAATCCCCCAGGATGTAGAGCTGCTCCACACCCCGGGCGCGGGTTTCCAGAAAGCCCAGAAAGGCGTCGGTGATGTCCGGGCGGGATTCTTCAAGGTGCAGATCGGAAATGAACAGCGTGGTCACACCGCGCCTCCGCCCTCGACTACCTCCGCTTTCTCGATGACCACGTCTTCCGAGGGGACGTCCTGATGGCCGGCGCTCATGGTGGTGCGCACGGCACGGATGGCATTCACGGTTTCCATGCCGTTGACCACTTTGCCGAAGACGCAGTAACCCCAGCCTTCGGCGTTCTTGGCGGTGTGGTCGAGGAAACCGTTGTTCTCAACGTTGATAAAGAACTGGGCTGTGGCGGAATGCGGATCCATGGTGCGGGCCATGGCGATGGTGCCCTGCATGTTGCTCAGGCCGTTGTCGGCCTCGTTCTGGATCGGGTCGCGGGTTTTGCGCGGTGTCATGCCGGGCTCGAAGCCGCCGCCCTGAATCATGAAGTTGCTGATAACACGGTGGAAAATCAGTCCGTCGTAGAAACCGTCGCGAACGTATTGCTCGAAATTTTTGGCGGTTTCCGGTGCTTTCTCGTAGTCCAGTTCCAGTGTGATGTCACCGTGGGAGGTTTTCAGCAGAATCATCAGGGTTTCCTGTATCAAGGGATAAGAACAGCTCGTGATGCCATTGTACTGAAGAGTTTGCGTGTGTGCATGAGTTAGGGGCGCATTTGTGAGTATAATAAGCGGTTTCAGATCCACTCCCTTTTGACAGAGAACCTATGAGCGCCGAGTCAAAGAAAGCCCATAACTTTATCCAGAGCCTGATTGAAGATGCGATGGCCCAAGGCGAGCACAGCGGCCAGGTGGTGACCCGGTTCCCACCGGAGCCGAACGGCTACCTGCACGTGGGGCACGCCAAGTCGATCTGCCTGAATTTCGGGATTGCCGGTACGTTCAGCGGCGAGTGCAATCTGCGTTTCGACGACACCAACCCCGAGAAAGAGTCCCAGGAATACATCGACGCCATCAAGCAGGACGTGGAATGGTTGGGCTACACCTGGGCGGGTGAGGTTCGCTACGCCTCGGACTACTTCGACGCCATCTACAACTTCGCCGAAGAACTGATCGAGAAGGACAAGGCCTACGTGTGTGCGCTAACGGCGGACCAGATGGCCGAGTATCGCGGCTCCCTCAAAGAGCCCGGCAAAAACAGCCCCTACCGGGACCGCCCGGTGGAAGAGAGCCTGCAACTGTTCCGCGACATGCGTGACGGCAAGTACCAGAACGGCGAGCTGGTGTTGCGGGCGAAGATTGATATGGCGTCGCCCAATATCAATCTGCGGGATCCCATTCTCTACCGCATCCGCTACGCCGACCATCACCAGACCGGCGACAAGTGGTGCATCTACCCGATGTACGACTTCACCCACCCGATTTCCGATGCCCTGGAGGGGGTCACCCATTCCCTGTGCACGCTGGAATTCGAGGATCATCGTCCATTATATGACTGGGTGCTGGACAACATTTCCGGGCCTTGCCACCCGCGGCAGATTGAGTTCGCGCGGCTGAACCTGAACTACACCATTACCTCCAAGCGGAAGCTCAAACGCCTGGTGGACGAGGGCTTTGTTGACGGCTGGAACGATCCCCGGATGCCGACCATTTCCGGCATGCGTCGCCGCGGCTACACGCCGGAATCCATTCGCACCTTCTGCGACATGATCGGCGTGAACAAGGCCGGCGGTACGGTGGACATGGGCATGCTGGAGCACGCCATCCGTGAGGATCTCAACACCCGGGCTCCCCGCGCCATGTGTGTGATGCGCCCGCTGAAAGTGACCCTGACCAATTACCCGGCAGACAAGACTGAAACGCTGGTCTTGCCGGTGCATCCGCAGAACCCCGACATGGGTGAACGTGAAGTGCCCTGGAGCCAGACCCTGTTCATTGATCGTGAGGACTTTGCCGAGGAGCCGCCCCGCAAGTGGAAGCGCCTGGCGCCGGATCAGGCGGTTCGTCTCCGTGGTGGCTATGTCATGACCTGCCGTGAGGTGATCCGCGATGCCAGCGGCGAGATCGTGGAACTGAAATGCGAGTACGATCCCGACACCCTCGGCGTCAACCCGGAAGGCTACAAGCCGAACGGCGTGATTCACTGGGTCTCTGCGACCGACAGCGTGGAGGCTGACATTAACCAGTACGATCGCCTGTTCACCCACGAATCGCCGGACAGCGACAAGGGCGGTGATTTCGTGGATCACATCAATCCGGAATCCCTGGTGGGTCTGACCGGTGCCCGGGTCGAGAAAAGTCTGGCGCAGCCGCGGACAGACCTGCCGTATCAGTTCGAGCGTGAAGGCTATTTCTTCTGCGATCAGGCACTCAGCGCCGACGCCGGCCGACCGGTATTCAATCGCACCGTCACGCTACGGGATTCCTGGGGTAAGGGGGGCAAGTGATCCGCATTTACAACACGCTCACGCAGCGCAAGGAAGAGTTCAAGCCGATCGAGCCGGGCAAGGTCCGCATGTACGTTTGCGGCATGACCGTTTACGACTACTGCCACCTCGGACACGCCCGGGTGCTGGTGGCTTTCGATGTGATTACCCGGTATCTGCGCCACAGCGGTTTTGATGTGCACTACGTGCGCAACATTACCGATATTGACGACAAGATCCTGCGCCGTGCCGATGAAAACGGAGAGGTCTATACCGCTCTGACCGACCGGATGATCCGTGCCATGCACGAGGACGAGGCGCGCCTGGGTGTGTTGTCGCCCACCGAGGAGCCCCGGGCCACCGCTTTCATTGACGAGATCATTGCCATGATCCACACGCTGGTGGCCAGCGGCCACGCCTATGCGGCGGACAATGGCGATGTCTACTTTGCTGTGGAGTCCTACGAGGGCTACGGCAAGCTCAGCAAGAAAAAGCTGGAAGATCTGGTGGCCGGTGCCCGTGTCGATGTGCAGGAGGCCAAGCGCAGCCCGGCGGATTTCGCATTGTGGAAGGCCGCCAAACCGGGGGAGGTGAGCTGGCCATCGCCCTGGGGCGATGGTCGCCCTGGCTGGCACATCGAATGCTCGGCGATGTCCAACTGCTGCCTCGGTGAAACCTTCGATATTCACGGTGGCGGACCGGATCTGTTGTTCCCGCACCACGAGAACGAGATTGCCCAGTCCGAGTGCGCTAACGGCAAAACCTTTGTGAATACCTGGATGCACGCCGGCGCCATTCGCGTGAACAAGGAGAAGATGTCCAAGTCGTTGGGTAATTTCTTCACCATTCGCGAGATTCTTGAAAAGTACCCGCCGGAAATCGTGCGTTATTTCCTGGTGTCCAGCCACTACCGCAGCCAGGTGGATTACTCGGAGGAGAGTCTGGAGGAGGCTGGCCGTACGCTGACCAGGCTCTATCACGCCTTGCGCGGAGTGATTCCTGCCAAGGGCGTGGCACCGACCGGGCATGACCAGCGCTTCGAAGAGGTGATGAGCGACGATTTCAATACCGCCGGTGCCATTGCCGTGCTTCATGCCGTGGCCAACGACATCAACCAGCACCGGCGCGAGGGGCGCGACGAGCAGGCCCGGGAAGCCGCCGCCGTGCTGGTGCGGCTGGGTGGCGTACTCGGCCTTCTGCAGCAGGATCCGGAGGCCTTTTTCCAGGCGGACACCGGTGGGGCGCTTTCCGCGGAGGACATCGAGGCCATGATCCAGGCCCGCGCTGACGCCCGCAAAGCGAAAAACTTCGCTGAAGGTGATCGCATCCGGGACGAACTCGCTGAGAAGGGCATCATTCTTGACGATTCCCGGGAAGGAACGACCTGGCGCCGGGGCTGACCCAGTACGGATTTTCACGTACAATCCGGCGCTCACTTTGATAGAACAACTCCCCGGGAACAGGGGAGTCGGGAAATTAACCCACTGAGGCAGACAACGATGACAGAACGCGTACAAGTCGGCGGCATTCAGGTCGCGAAGAATCTGTATGATTTCGTGAACAACGAAGCGATTCCGGGAACCGGTGTCGATGCAGATACATTCTGGGCTGAATTCGACAAGATCGTGAACGAGCTGGCGCCGCGCAACCGCGAGCTGCTGGCCAAGCGCGATGTTATTCAGGAAAAGATGGACAGCTGGAACCGTGACCACAAGGGTCAGAAGCTGGACATGGCCGAATACAAATCTTTCCTGAAAGACATCGGTTACCTGGTGGATGAGCCGGGCGAGTTCAAGATTTCCACCTCCAACGTGGATCCGGAAGTGGCCACCATGGCCGGCCCGCAGCTGGTAGTGCCGATCACGAACGCGCGCTTTGCGCTGAATGCTGCCAATGCCCGCTGGGGCAGCCTGTACGACGCTTTGTACGGCACCGATGCCATTTCCGAGGAAGGCGGGGCCGACAAGGGGCGCGGTTACAACCCCGTGCGTGGCGCCAAGGTCATCGAATGGGCCCGCAATCTGCTGGACAGCTCGGCACCGCTGGCAGCCGGTAGTCACAAGGATGCCGCCAAGTACCTGATTGACGGTGGTAAACTGGTGGTCAAGCTGCAGAACGGTGAAAGCACCGGTCTGAAGGACGAAGCCGGCTTCGTTGGCTACACCGGCGCCGCTGACGCGCCAACCGGCATTCTGCTGGTCAAGAACGGTATGCACTTCGAGATCCAGATTGATGCCAGCCACCCGATCGGTAAAGACGACGGCGCCAATGTGAAAGACGTGCTGATGGAGTCCGCGCTGACCACCATCATGGACTGCGAAGACTCGGTAGCCGCGGTTGACGCCGACGACAAGGCTCTGGCCTATCGCAACTGGCTCGGCCTGATGAAAGGTGATCTGCAGGAAACCTTCCAGAAAGGCGGTGAGCAGCTGACCCGTAAGATGAATGCGGATCGCAGCTATACCGCACCGAACGGTGGCGAGCTGACCCTGAAGGGTCGCAGCCTGATGTTCATCCGTAACGTGGGTCACCTGATGACCAATCCGGCGGTGCTGCTGAAAGACGGCAACGAGATCCCGGAAGGTCTGATGGACGGCCTGATCACGTCGTTGATCGCCATCCACGACCTGAAAGGCAAGGGCAAGTTCCAGAACAGCACCACCGGCTCCATGTACATCGTCAAGCCGAAGATGCACGGGCCGGAAGAAGTGGCGTTCACCAATGAATTCTTTGGTCGCGTTGAAGATGCCCTCGGCCTGCCGCGTTTCACCCTGAAGGTGGGCATCATGGACGAAGAGCGTCGTACCACGGTGAATCTGAAAGCCTGTATCCACGCTGCCAAAGAGCGTGCGGTATTCATCAATACCGGCTTCCTGGATCGCACTGGCGACGAGATTCACACCTCCATGGAGCTGGGCCCGTTCATTCGCAAGGGCGCCATGAAGCAGGCCACCTGGATCAATGCCTACGAGCAGTGGAACGTGGATATTGGCCTGGAAGCCGGTTTCCGGGGTGTGGCGCAGATTGGTAAAGGTATGTGGGCGATGCCGGACCTGATGGCCGGCATGCTGGAAGCCAAGATTGGCCACCCGAAGGCCGGCGCCAACACCGCCTGGGTACCGTCGCCGACCGCAGCCACGCTGCACGCCAGCCATTACCACCAGGTGTCAGTAGCGGACATTCAGAAAGAACTGGAAAGCCGCACCCGTGCCAACCTGGATGACATTCTCACCGTTCCGGTGATGGACGATCCTGCGTCTCTGTCTGCCGAGGACATTCAGCAGGAACTGGACAACAACGCCCAAGGTATCCTGGGTTACGTTGTGCGCTGGATCGATCAGGGTGTGGGTTGTTCCAAGGTGCCGGACATCAATGATGTGGGCCTGATGGAAGACCGCGCGACGCTGCGGATCGCCTCGCAGTTGCTGGCCAACTGGCTGCATCACGGTGTGTGCTCCGAAGAGCAGATCATGGAGACCATGAAGCGCATGGCAGCTGTGGTCGACAAGCAGAACGCCGGTGACGCCGCTTACCGCCCGATGGCCGGGAACTTTGACGACAGCGTCGCGTTCCAGGCGGCACTGGATCTGGTGCTGAAGGGTCGCGAGCAGCCGAACGGCTACACTGAGCCGCTGCTGCACGCGTACCGCCTGAAAGCGAAGGCCAAGTACGGCCAGTAAGTTTCAGGAGTCATAAAAAAAGCCCCGCTTTCGAGCGGGGCTTTTTTGTCAGTCCTCGTGCAACTCGTTGGCTGCGTACAGGGTGTTCTCCAACAAGGTCGCAATGGTCATCGGGCCCACGCCGCCCGGCACGGGCGTGATGTAGGCGGCGCGCTCGGCGGCAGTGTCGAAATCCACATCGCCCCGCAACTTACCGTCTGCCATGCGATTGATGCCCACATCAATCACGGTGGCGCCGGGCTTGACCCACTCGCCCTTCACCAGGCCGGGCTTGCCGGCTGCCGCGATAAGAATGTCCGCTTCGCTCACAAACTTTTCCAGGTTCGGGGTAAAGCGATGGCAGACCGTCGTGGTGGCACCTTTCAGCAGCAGTTCCATGCTCATGGGGCGGCCCACAATATTGGAAGCGCCAACGATCACCGCGTGCTGTCCCTTGTAGGGGGTGCCTATGCTGTCCAGCAGGGTGATGACTCCCGCGGGCGTGCAGGGGCGCAGGGCCGGTTTGCGCTGCATCAGGCGGCCGATGTTATAGGGGTGGAAGCCGTCCACGTCTTTATCCGGGCGGATCTTGACCAGAATGGGATCGGCATCCAGGTGTTCGGGCAGCGGAAGCTGAACCAGAATGCCATCCACCGCTGCGTTTTCATTCAGTTCCTCAACCAGAGCCTCGAGGGCTTCCTGGGAGGTGTCTTCAGGCAGGTCGTAAGACAGCGACAGAATGCCGGCTTCGTCGCACGCCTTGCGCTTGTTGCCAACGTAGACCTGGGACGCGGCATCGTTTCCCACCAGTACGACGGCCAACCCCGGGGCTCGCAAACCCTGTTGTCGACGGGCTTCCACGCCGTGGGCAACCTGTTGGCGAACCCGGGCAGCAATCTCTTTTCCGTTGATCAGTTTGGCGCTCATGTCTCTGTCTTGTCGTCTTGTCGGTTGGGCAAAAATAAAGGGCAGGCATTGTCTCATGCTTCGACCCGAACTCCAATTGACGGCAGGCCCGACATCAGCAGGTTCGGGGAACCAAATGGGGCAAGTGCGGTCAGCTAATCTGTTGCCGCCTCAATCAATTTCCAAATCCGTGTTGACGGCAGGGGTCGGCGCCGGTAATATGCGCGCCAACTTTGCTGAGGCACTTGTTGTTCAGTTCAGACGGGGTATAGCGCAGTCTGGTAGCGCGCCTGCTTTGGGAGCAGGATGTCGGGAGTTCGAATCTCTCTACCCCGACCACTTTCTGAATATTCAGGTGGGCGAACGGTCAAGCGCCCGTAGCTCAGCTGGATAGAGCACCCGCCTTCTAAGCGGGTGGTCGCAGGTTCGAGTCCTGCCGGGCGCGCCATTAAGCCGTTGGTTAGGTCCGCTCAGGACTCGCCGAACCAGCAAAGTTGACGAAAGCAGATGTAAATGCCGCAAGGCATGTCCCTGGGTTCAGGCCCTGTGTGGCCACAGCCCTGCGAACGGTGGCAGGAAAATCCCCGGAACTCTTCACACTCGTCAGCAGCGAAAACACCTT
>JAEPMM010000386.1 GCA_017643965.1 Marinobacter sp. | reverse complement strand
GAACGGCGTAACGCTGGGTGTTGCTCAAGGTTGGCCACCAATGACAAGTGCTTTGTCCGCCAAACATCTCACGGGGGCGGGGCGATGACCAGTACTCTGGAGGCCATATTACAAGAAATCCCGACTTCAGGAGTCTGCCCTATGACCTCAGCCGTGAATGCCAAAGCCATTCGTATGTCCAGAGGCAAGCCTGCCAAGCCGCCCCTGAGCGTGATTCCCCAGGTGCGCCGCCCGAATATTGATCTGGCGGAGGATGTGCCGAAATACTGGTGGGACAACGATCCGGTCAAAACGCTGCTGCTGGCAGCACTGTCTGCATCGTTCCCACCGGGCGAAATCTTCTTCATTGACACCGTGCGCCACTACCAGGATCGTATTACCGATCCGGAACTGAAGAAAGCGGTGCGTGGGTTTATCGGGCAGGAGGCGCACCACTCGCGGGAACACAAGCTGCTGAATGGCTTCCTGGAGGAGCGGGGCATTGGTCTTGGTCGCCTGGAAACCGAAATTCAGGCGTTCATGGACTGGATGCGCAAGAACTTCAGCCCCGAGCGGCAACTGGCCCACACCGTCGCCGTTGAGCATTTCACGGCCCTGATGGCGGAAGAGTTCCTGCTGAAGTATGATGCGCTGGATGAAATGGACCCCCGCATGGCCAAGATCTGGGCATGGCATGCTATTGAGGAGTCTGAGCATAAGGCGGTGGCGTTTGACGTCTACAAAGCCGTGGGTGGCCGTGAGAGTGTGCGGTTGCAGGAAATGCTGGTGGTGAGTGTGCTTTTTCCCGTATTTACCAGCATTCACTTGGTACAGTTGATGAAAGAAGATGGTCAGCTGGGCAATCTGAAGTCCTGGGCGGGTGCGTTCAAATACATGTGGGGCAAGCCCGGCGTGTTTCGCAAACTTGTGCCATCCTACCTGAAGTTTTACAGCCCGAAGTTTCACCCCTGGAATCACGATGCCCGTTCGCTGGTTGAAAAAGCCAAGGCGAAATGGCTCGGCGAGTAAGGTTCCAACACTCAATAAAAAAGGAAGAATGAATGACCGCTTATACCGCTGTTCTGTTGTACGCCGGATGGATGCTGATCCTGGCGCTGATTTATGCCGTACCCCGCGTGCCTCAGGCCCTCACTGGCGCCAAACCGATTGATAGCTGGGAGCGCAACAAGCAGCCGATCGATGCGCCGATTCTGCAGCGGGCCAAGGCGGCGCACCTGAACTGCATCGAGAACTTCGCGGTGTTTGCGGCGGTGGTGGTGGTGGCCGGGCTGATGAACCGGCTGGAAGCGATCGGTGGCCTGGCCGCATTCGTGCTCTACGCGCGGATTGCCCAGAGCGTGGTGCACATCAGCGGTACCTCGTTTATCCAGATCCTGCTGCGGGCCACGTTCTTCCTGATCCAGATCGTGCTGGTGCTGGTGATGGTTTACCGCTTGCTGCTCGGCTGACCGACGCGCTCCGATAACCATTACAGGGATAGTCCATGAAAGACTGCATTTTTATCACCGGCGCGGCCGCCGGGATCGGTCGTGAGACCGCGCTGCTGTTTGCCGCCAAAGGCTGGTTTGTTGGCGCGGCGGATCGGGATGAGGCGGCGCTGGGGGCGTTACGGGAAGAGCTGGGTGAAGATAGTTGCAGCACCCACGTGATGGATGTGGTGGATGAGGCCTCGGTGACGCGGGGCCTCGCGGAGTTTGCCGAGCGCACCGGCGGCCAGCTGCGGCTGCTGCACAACAACGCCGGCATTCTGCGAGTGGGGCCGTTCGAGGAGATTACGTTGGCGGTCCATCGCGCGGTGGTCGAGATCAACGTGATCGGCCTGATGACGGTTCTGCATGCGGCGTTCCCGTATCTGAAAGCCACGCCCGATGCGCAGGTGGTGAACATGAGTTCGGCCTCTGCCGCTTACGGCATTCCGGATTTCGCGTCCTATTCCGCCAGCAAGCACGCGGTGCGGGCCATGACGGAGGCGCTGGATATTGAGTGGGAGCCCCACGGTATCCGCGTGTGCGATCTGATGCCGCCGTTTGTCAGAACCGCCATGGTGCAGCAGAATGAGCACAGCTCCCGGCTGTTCGAGCGCCTGGGGGTGAATCTGACACCGGATCTGGTGGCTGCGCAGGTCTGGGCGCAGGTGGAACAGCCGCGCCTGCACCGGCCCATCTCCCTACAGTTCCGTGCGCTGTGGCCCATTGCCAAATCGGCGCCGGCTTCCGTGACCCGCTCCGTGCTGCGCAAGCTCTGGCGCAAGTAGCATCTGCGGCATCAAGACGCCGGCGGGCTGATTTTGTTATTCTCTCGGGCTTTACAGGCACGGGGCTCGGGGGAATGACGCCATGCCGGTGATGGTTCAGGCGCTGGTGCCTGTTTTCGCGCTGATCGTGATGGGGCACCTGTTCCGGCGCTGTAATTTCCCCGGCGACGGCTTCTGGCTGCAGGCCGAGCGCTTTACCTATTACGTGCTGTTTCCCGCCATGCTGGTCTACAAGCTGGGCCAGGCCCGCTTGCCCGCCTCTGCCTACGGCGACATCCTCCTATTGATCGTGGCCATGTTGCTGGTGATGACGCTGCTGCTGGCGTTACTGCAAGGGTTCTGGCGCTGGCCAGGGCCGGTGTTCTCTTCCGTGTTTCAGGGCGGTATCCGCTTCAATTCCTACGTGGGCCTAGCGGCGGCCGGCATGCTGCTGGGTGACGAGGGGCTGTCACTGATCGCCATTGCCGTGGCCATCAAGGTACCGCTGCTGAATCTGCTCTGCATTCTGATGTTTTCGCTGACGGCGGCGCAGGGGCCGCTGCAGTGGCGGCCGGTGCTGAAAGCCATTGTCACCAATCCGCTGATTGTGGGTTCTGTGATCGGTGTGACCTGGAGCTTCTTCCAGATCGGCTTCCATCCGTTGGTGGCCGGTATACTGGCGCCGTTGAGCGATCTGGCGCTGCCCATGGGGCTGATGACCGTGGGCGCCGGGTTGCAGCTGAAAGCCTTGCGGGGCGCGTCCATGCCATTTCTGGTGGCATCGGTGGCCAAGCTGGTGGCGTTTCCGCTGATTACCGCCGGGTTGGCGCTGTTGCTGGGGTTGGAAGGGATGCTGGTGCAGGTGGCCGTGCTGCTGGCGGCACTGCCCACGGCGACGTCGTCCTACATCCTGGCGCGTCAGCTCGGTGGTGACGCGCCGTTGATGGCCGGCATCATCAGTGGCCAGACCTTGCTGGCCATGATGTCGATTCCCCTAGTGCTCGGGGTGCTCTGGTAAAGCTTAAAGGCTTACCGGGTTTTCTCTGGCAGGCAGCTCAGCGCGTTGTCCGCAATACCCTGCAGGAAGTTCACGTAGCCGTCGCGGTCGGATTCAACGTCTGTGGCCAGCGGATCCCAGGTGCTGAAGGTGAT
>JAEPMM010000390.1 GCA_017643965.1 Marinobacter sp. | reverse complement strand
GTTTCGCTGTGGGCCATCCGGATTTGATTGAAGCCCTGAATCGCGTCAAGAATAGCTTCAACAGCTACCCCCTGGACCGCCTTGCCCTGGCGGGTGCCAAAGCCGCCTATGAAGATGAAGCCTGGTTCCGGAAATGCTGCGATGGCGTTATTTCCGAGCGGGAACGTGTCACCAGCGCACTGGAAAGTCTCGGCTTTGAAGTGCTGCCGTCCAAAGCCAACTTCATCTTTGCTCGCCACGAAACCACTGCGGGCGAAACGTTGGCGAAGGGCCTGCGAGAGCAGGGCATCATTGTGCGTCACTTTAATAAGCCCCGAATCAGTGAGTTCCTGAGAATCACGATAGGAACACCAGAGCAGAATGATGCTTTGATTGAGGGTATTAGAGCTCTGTAAATCTCTCAGGTTAGATAGAGGCCGGCAGGCAGGGGTGTTCCGGGAATGTCGGAGGCCATGGATGGCCGGAGATCAAGCGCACAGGGATGTGCTTGTAGCGTTTCCCGGAACACCCCTCCCTGCTGGCCGATAACTCCAAAGTCTGAAGAAAGGCGGAGACTGCATGACACACCGCAACGAAATTCTCAATACGATTGAGCAATGGCTCCAGCCAGAAAACTTCCAGGACTATTGCCCCAACGGCCTCCAGGTCGAGGGTAAAGGCGAGGTCAAGACCATCGTCACTGGCGTCACTGCCTCCAAAGCCCTGATCGATGCCGCCATCGAAGCCAGAGCCGACATGATCATCGTCCACCACGGTTACTTCTGGAAAGGCGAAGACCAACGCATTCAGGGCATGAAACGCCAGCGCATCAAACAACTCCTGGACCACGACATCAACCTGGTGGCTTACCACCTGCCGCTGGACGACCATCCCGAATACGGCAATAACCGGCAACTTGCTGATGTCCTCGGCATCCAGAACCCCCGTCCCCTCGGTGGCCTGGTCTGGGAGGGCGAGCTGCCGCAAGCGATCAGCCCGGAGGCATTCGGCCAACAGATTTCCGAGCGGCTCCACCGGGAACCGCTGTGGGTTGGTGAGGGAAAATCAGAGATCAAACGGGTAGGGTGGTGCACCGGTGCCGCGCAAGGCTTTATCAACATCGCTTTGGAAGCCGGGCTGGACGCCTATATCAGCGGCGAGATTTCGGAGCCGACCACCCACACCGCGCGGGAATGCGGGATTCACTATTACGCCGCGGGGCATCACGCGACTGAGCGGTATGGGGTAAAGGCGCTCGGAAAGGCACTAGAGAGAGAGTTTGGTGTAAATCACCGGTTTATCGATTGCGATAACCCGGTTTAGGAATCAAAGACCTCTGGGGAGGCTGCATCGAAGCTGGGGTGGTTGGCTGGGCTTACCTTTCCAAAACTGTGCGGAGCCATGGATGGCGGAGCCCAAGCGCCACAGGGATGTGCTTGAGCGTGTTTTGGAAAGGTAAGTCCAGCCAAGCACTTCGCCGAGTCCCTGGTCCAAGCAGTAAAAAGTAATCAGACCTTTGAAGTCGAAGGCTTATCGCCCTTCTTGAGCCCGAAGTCCTCCGCCAGAGTTCCGGTATCTTCCGGCCCCGCCTTGGGCGCGTAATCCCGCGGCGGCTCCACGCCGTCATCACGGCCGCCTTCAAGCCGGGCGCGAGCGGCTTCCTGTTCCAGCTCCTGCATCCAGTCCTCATCGTTACACAGACGATTCGCCCCACGCGCCATGTGCTGATTCACATCGCGGTAGGCATCGTTGAAGCGGCGCAAAAGATGGGAGGATTCCATAAAGTGCTCATTCACCTGAGCCTGGTAGCGAGTGTACTCGCTGCGCAGTTCTTCAATCTGCTGCTCGACACGGCGCTGGCGCAGATTCGTGGTCTGCCCGGAACGGCCGACCAGTACGCCAATGATCACACCTACAACCAATGCGGCAACGGCTGCCAGAATCAGGTTCGTCATAAGATATGTCGTCCTTTAACAATATGAAGAGCTCAGCCCATTGACGGAGTATAACGTTCAAGATCGCCCGCGCCCATCCGCAATGCCTGCGCCAATCGTCGTATTGCGTCGTACTACCTTGCCTTCGCCGCTCACCGTATCCGGTCGGACAGAGCGAACATGGCGAAAAAACCCAAAATCGGCCACAATACGCCGCCGTAAATGAACGACCACTCTTCGGGAACAGGCTTGATGACCGCTAAAATGACCCCTTGGCAACGCTACCAGCAGGATCTTGAACGCCCGGATTTCCAGAAAGATCCGGCCCAGGCCGATGCGGTCCAGCGATTGCAGTCACTGTACGACAAACTGGTGGCCGCCGAAAGCCAACGTCAGAAAGGTTTGGCAAAACTCCGCATCAAACTGAAAAAAGGCAGGGAAGAGCCGGTCAAGGGGTTGTACTTCTGGGGCGGTGTGGGCCGCGGCAAAACCTACCTGATGGACACGTTTTACGAGGCCCTGCCGTTCGATCGAAAAATGCGGGTGCACTTTCACCGCTTCATGCAGCGTGTTCATAACGAGCTTAAAGCCCTGAAGGGCGAGAAGAACCCGCTGGAGCTGGTGGCGAAAAAGTTTGCCGACGAAACCCGGGTTATCTGCTTCGACGAATTCTTTGTTTCCGATATTGGTGACGCGATGATTCTGGCGACGCTGATGGACGGTCTCTTCAGCCGTGGCGTCACCCTGGTCTGCACCTCCAATATTGTGCCTGACGGACTGTATAAGGATGGCCTTCAGCGCGCCCGCTTTCTGCCGGCGATCGAGCTGGTCAAGAAACACACCGATGTGGTCAACGTCGACGGGGGCGTCGACTACCGCCTGCGTACCCTTGAGCAGGCCGAGCTGTACCATTTCCCGCTGGATGCCGAGGCCGACGTCAGTTTGCGCAGGAGTTACGACGCTCTGGCGGTGGAAGCGGCGAAACACAGTAAATCGATGGAAATCAACGGCCGCAAGATCCCGGCCCTTGCTCACGCCGACGACGTGGTGTGGTTCGATTTCAAGGATGTGTGTGACGGGCCCCGCAGCCAGAACGACTACATTGAGCTCGCGCGCCAGTTCCACGCCATCATTATCAGTAACGTGCCCATACTGGGCGGCGACAAGGACGATCAGGCGCGGCGGTTCGTGAACATGATTGACGAGTTTTACGACCGCAACGTCAAGCTCATCCTGTCCGCGGCGGCGCCTATTACCGACCTCTATGCCGGTGGCCGGCTGAGTTTCGAATTTGAGCGCACCGAGTCCCGACTGCTGGAAATGCAGTCCCAGGAATACCTCGAAGCGGCTCACAAACCCTAAAACCAACAGAGAGATTCAAGCTATGAGCACAGACAACGTAGTGATC
>JAEPMM010000140.1 GCA_017643965.1 Marinobacter sp. | reverse complement strand
CGCCACGGCCGAAAGCTGTACTGGCGGCTGGGTGGCGAAGGTGCTGACCGATCGCGCCGGCTCATCCGCCTATGTGCAAGGTGGTCTGGTGACCTACAGCAATGCGGCCAAGCACGAGCTGCTTGGCGTGCCCGAGCAGACTCTGGAGGCGTTTGGTGCGGTCAGCGAGCCGGTGGTCAGGGACATGGTGGCCGGCACCCTGGCGGTCACCGGCGTTGATGTCGCCGTGGCCATCAGTGGCGTTGCCGGTCCCGGTGGTGGCAGCGACGAAAAGCCGGTGGGCACCGTCTGGTTTGCCTGGGGCAGTAGCCGCGACACCACCGAAGCGCGGCTTGAGCGCTTCGAGGGCGATCGCGATGCCGTGCGGCGACAGGCGGTTCTGTATGCGTTGCAAGGGGTTAGCGAGTATGTGAAGCGATCCTGAAAACAGGGGTTGGTCTTGCCAACCGGTTATGTTTTAATACTGTTCAAATATACAGGCATGAGGGTTTTGCACCGATGGAAGACAACCGCAAGAAAGCACTGAGCGCAGCGTTGGGTCAGATCGAACGTCAGTTCGGCAAGGGCGCTGTCATGAAAATGGGCGACCAGCCTCGCGAAGCCATTCCTGCGGTCTCCACCGGCTCCCTGGGTCTGGATGTCGCGCTGGGTATAGGCGGTCTGCCTTACGGCCGGATCTGTGAAATCTACGGCCCGGAAAGCTCCGGTAAAACCACGCTGACCCTCCAGGTGATTGCCGAAGCCCAGAAAGCCGGTAAAACCTGTGCGTTTGTGGACGCCGAGCATGCCCTTGATCCGGTCTACGCCGAAAAGCTGGGCGTAAACGTGGACGAACTGCTGGTGTCCCAGCCGGACACCGGTGAGCAGGCGCTGGAAATCTGCGACATGCTGGTCCGGTCCAATGCGGTTGACGTCATCATCGTCGACTCGGTCGCAGCGCTGACACCGAAAGCCGAAATCGAAGGCGAGATGGGCGACAGCCACGTGGGCCTGCAGGCTCGCCTGATGTCTCAGGCGCTGCGGAAACTGACCGGTAACGTCAAGCACGCCAACTGCCTGCTGATTTTCATCAACCAGATCCGTATGAAGATCGGTGTCATGTTTGGCAGCCCGGAAACCACCACCGGAGGTAACGCGCTCAAGTTCTACTGCTCCGTACGCCTCGACATCCGCCGGATCGGTGCGGTGAAGGATGGCGACGAAGTGGTGGGTAACGAAACCCGCGTCAAAGTGGTGAAGAACAAGGTGTCTCCGCCGTTCAAACAGGCCGAGTTCCAGATCATGTACGGCAAGGGCATCTACCACATGGCGGAAGTGGTCGATATGGGCGTGAAAGAGGGCTTCGTCGATAAATCCGGTGCCTGGTACGCGTACAACGGCAACAAGATCGGCCAGGGCAAAGCCAACGCCTGTAAATTCCTGGAAGAGAACCTGGACATCGCCAACGAAATTGAAGCCAAGGTGCGCGACAAGCTGATGCCGAAGCCGGTTTCCAAGAAAGATGCGGCTGCGGCGGCGGAAGCTGAAACTGCGGAAGCAAACGGCGAATTGCTCTAAGCGATTCCGCCGCTGATAACGGAGGTGGGGCCATGGACAACCCGAAGAAGTTACTGGTCGTTGCCCATGCGCCCTCTGCGAACACCCTCAAACTGCGGGATGCCATAGAGCAGGGCGCCAAGCACCCGGATATCGAAAACGTCGACGTTACCGTTCTGCCGCCCCTCGAGGCCGGCCCGGATGACGTTCTTGCCTGCGACGCCATCATCCTTGGCACCACGGAAAACCTCGGCTACATGAGCGGTGCGCTCAAAGACTTCTTTGATCGCAGCTACTATCCCTGCCTGGAGCAAACCCAGGGCCTGCCCTTTACTTACTACATTCGTGCCGGCCACGACGGCACCGGCACCCATCGCGCCATCGAGAGCATCACCACCGGTCTGCGCTGGAAGCTGATTCAGGAGCCTTTGATCTGCCGCGGTGATTACCGGGACGAATTCGAGGCACAGTGCCGGGAACTGGGGATGTATGTGGCCGCCAGCCTGGATGCCGGAGTCCTCTAGAAGCTGCCGGAGAAGGTACTTCAGAAGGCGGTGCAGAAGCACGGCAGTCTGGATGCGCGCCTGCAGGTGCCTATGCTAACTGGCGAAACGGTTGTAAAAGCCTTCGATTCGCGACAGGGCATTGTCCACGGTCCGTGAGTAGCCTCGCTTGTCGCAGCAATAACTGAACCTGAGGCTGACCCGGTAGCCGGTCTGGAATGCCTGGCAGTTCACCACCTGCGCCGCCACCCGTGACTCTGAAATGTACTTGCCGTCAAAATCCAGGTGCAACCGGGCGCCGGGTTCCACCGGCCGCGGGCACAACACGGCCATGCCATAACGGTTCATGTCGAGGCAGGTTACCGCCGTGGGGTGTTTCCCCCGCCCGAAAAAGCCGCGCTCACGTAGCCTGACCTTCAGGCACATAGCGGGGTAGCGTTCCTTGATTCTGCGGTCTGCGGAATCACTCATCATCCATCAGCATCCATTGCGTGTCTTATGATTGTTGTAGCCCGGACGTCCGCCGGGAGATGAAGTTTAGTTCTGGAACAGCTGTCTGAAAAATAACCAGAGCTTAAATTGTGAACTGAATAACAAAAACTGGATTGTCTGACGTCTGTCGGAAAATGTTTGGCCGGAACGCGACATAGCCGGCAGCAGATTCTACAATGACCGCCCATAAACAAAACCAGATGGCGGCTCCGCCCCCGAGCGGGTGATCGCCAGGCATTCTGACCGTTACAGGACCGAACCTTGAAGTCACTGTCCCTGCACCAGCTTTACAAAGCCTGTGTTCTAAAAGATCTGCCGTTCAAAACCACCCGGCAACTGGAGCCGCTGGCGGAAATTGTTGGCCAGAACCGCGCCCAGGAAGCCGTGCGCTTCGCGCTCGCCATGCCTCACAGCGGGTACAACGTTTACGCGGTCGGCCGAAACGGGCTGGGCAAGCGCACCATGATGCTTCGCTACCTTGAGCATCACGTGGATACCGAACACAGCAGTCACGACTGGTGCTATGTCGCGAATTTTGAAGAGCCGCGGGTACCCAAGGTGCTGCGGCTGCCGGCTGGCAAGGGCACCACGCTGAAGCAGGACATGGAAAAGCTGATGGGGCGGCTGATGAAAATCATCCCCCAGACGTTCGACAGTGACAGTTTTCTGGAACGCTCTGAACAGCTGAAGAGCGAATACGGCAAAAAGCAGGAAGACGAACTGGAAAAGGTGGCCGCCCAGGCCCGGCGCAAGAAAGTCAGCCTGACTATTTCCACACCGGGCGGGTATCGCCTGGTGGCCATGAACGGTGACGAGCCTCACACGGCGGAGTCGTTCAAGAACCTGACCGAGCAGCAGCGAGATAAATTCGAGGAGGACATCAATCGCCTCGAGAAAAAGCTGCGCCAGGCGCTGCGCAAGCTGGCGGACTGGGAGCAGGACTACGCCGAGGAGCAGCAGGCACTGAATCAGGAGACTCTCGAGGGTATTTCCGGCCATCAGCTGGACGAGCTGGTGGCGCGGTACAAGGAGCTGCCCGAAGTGGTTGAGTATATCGAGGCGGTTCGCAAAGACATGGCGGAAAACCTCGATATTTTCCTCGAAGACAACGAGGAGCAGGCGGCGATTGCCTATGCCTCCCTCGACAAGAAGATGCCGCGCCGCTATCTGGTCAACGTGCTGGTGCATCAGAAAACCGACGAGGTTCCGGTGGTGGTGGAAGATAACCCCACCTACCACAACCTGTTCGGCTACGTGGAAAACGTCACCTACAAAGGCACCGTGTTCACCGATTTTTCCCTGATTCGGCCGGGCAGCATCCATCGCGCCAACGGCGGCTACCTGTTGATGGATGCCATCAAGGTGCTGGAGCAGCCGTTTGTGTGGGACGCGCTCAAGCGGGCCCTGCGCTCCAAGTCGATACAGATCAACTCCCTGGAGCGGGAACTGACGCTGTCAGGCACCATTTCCATTGAGCCGGAAGCCATCCCGCTGGAAGTGAAACTGGTGCTGTTCGGTGACCGGGAAACCTGGCTGTTGCTGCAGGATTACGATCCGGAGTTCAGCGAACTGTTCCGGGTCACGGCGGATTTCGAGAATGAAATGTACCGCTCGGACGACAGCCAGATTCTTTACGCCAAATTCATCGCCAGTCTGGTCAGTGAAAAGAAGTTGTTGCACTGCTCCAACAAGGCGGTGGCAAGAATTATTGAGTACAGCGCCCGCATGGCGGAGCATCAGGACCGGCTCTCACTGCATGCCGCGGATATTGCCAACCTGTTGCGGGAGTCGGATTTCTGGGCCCGCCAGGCCGGGGCGAAGCTGATTCAGGATCTGCACGTGGAGCGGGCGCTGGAAAGCGCCAGGTACCGCAGCAGCCGGATTCGCGATCAGTTCTACGACTCCATCCGCGACGGCTCAACGCTGGTGTCGACCAGTGGCACCTGCGTGGGGCAGGTGAACGCCCTGTCGGTGTTGTCCACCGGCGGTTTCGAGTTCGGCTTGTCCAACCGCATCACGGCCACCTGCTATTATGGAGATGGTGCGGTGATGGATATCGAGCGCGACGTCAAGCTCGGCGGTAACATCCATTCCAAGGGTGTGATGATTCTCAGCAGCTGGCTGGCAGCGCATTTTGCGGTGAATGACCCCATGCACCTGTCGGCAAGTCTTACCTTTGAGCAGAACTACGGTGAAGTGGATGGCGACAGTGCCTCGCTGGCGGAGTTGTGCGCGCTGGTATCCGCGTTGTCGGAACTGCCGGTGCGGCAGGATCTGGCGATCACCGGCTCGGTGAACCAGTTTGGCGAAGTACAGCCGATTGGCGGCGTGAACGAGAAAGTTGAGGGTTTTTTCAATACCTGTCAGCTTAAAGGCGGCTTGACCGGAACTCAGGGGGTCATCGTGCCGTCTACCAATGTTCAGAACCTGATGTTGGACAGTGAGGTGGTTCAGGCAACACGAAAGGGTCAGTTCGCCGTATATTCTGTAGCGCGTGCCGAGGAGGCGATCACCCTGTTGCTGGGCAAACCCGCCGGTAAAGCGGATGAGAATGGCCGGTACCCGAAACAGAGTGTTTTTGGCATTATCCAGCAACGGCTCGAGAAGATGCGCGAGCACGAGCGCCAGGAACACGCCCGGGACGAGCACAAAGACCCGTCGATTCACTGACCGGCCCTGATAATAAAGAACAGGAGAGCAAGTGCACATGACTGATATCCAGCAAACCGTTTACGTGGTCGAGGATGACGAGGCCGTTCGGGATTCCCTGGAACTGCTGCTGAAATCCGATGGCAAGCCAGTAAAGACGTATGAAAATGCGACCGCGTTCCTCGGAGACTATTCCGAGAAGATGGCCGGCTGCATCGTGCTGGATATCCGCATGCCCGGCATGGACGGCATGGAGCTTCAGAAGAAACTCAATGAAAAGCACTCCATTCTGCCGATCATCTTTGTGACCGGCCACGGCGACGTGCCCATGGCGGTCGACGCCATGAAAGAAGGGGCCGTGGATTTCATCCAGAAGCCCTATCGGGAAGAGGCGCTGCTGGAAAAGATCGAGGCGGCGCTGGAGCAGGATCTGGAGCAGCGTAAGTCGCTGGATGAGAAACAGGAAATCATCAAGCGCATCAAGAGCCTTACCCCGCGTGAGCATGAGATCATGGATCGCATGATTGCCGGTCAGGCCAACAAGGTGATCGCCATCGAGCTGGAGATCAGCCAGCGCACCGTCGAGATTCACCGTTCCCGGGTGATGCACAAGATGGGCACCCACTCCCTCGCGCACCTGGTTCGTATGGTCCTGTCCGTAAAGGACCTTATCGACGCCCGTTGATTCGGCCGGCATGATACGGATAATTTTCCAACCGGCCTTTTTATATGACTGCAGTTGTCAGCGAGACTGAAGAGACGACGGTTCTGCTGGTGGATGACAATCCCCAGAACCTGAAAGTGCTCTATGAAACCCTGAAAGACAAAGGTTACCGCCTGCTGATTGCAAACGATGGCGAAAAAGCCCTGGATCTGGCGCATCGCCATCAGCCGGAGGTGATCCTGCTGGACATCATGATGCCTGAACTGGATGGCTATCAGGTGTGTCAGCGTCTGAAGGCTGACCCGGTGACCTCCGACAGCGCCGTGGTTTTCCTGTCTGCCCTTGACGATGTGCAGGCCAAGGTCAAAGGTTTCTCCCTTGGTGGCGCTGATTACATTTCCAAGCCCTTCCAGGCCCAGGAAGTCATCGCCCGGGTCAAGACTCACGCCCGCGTTATCCGTCTTGAAAGAGAGCTGCAGGCCCGCAACCGGCAGCTGGAGAATGATCAGGCCCGTATTCTGAATGCTATCAGCGAAGGGATATACGGGCTCGATGCGGGCGGCAACATCGTGTTTGCCAACCCGGCGGCGGCACTCATCATGCGCAGCCCGGTCGAAGAACTGATTGGTCGCAACTTCTTCAAGCTGCACATGGCCGCCTGCGGTGACGAGTCTGCTCTTCTGCCGGTGCAGGCCACCTGCCAGCAGGGAGTGGCTGAAAATCAGCGTGACATTGCTCTGCGGCGGGCAGACGGCAGCTCATTCCCGGCCGAGTACCGCTCCACCCCGAAACTGGAAGGCGATACGCTTTACGGCGCGGTGGTGGTGTTCCGGGACATTACCACCGAGCTGGAGAACGAGCAGGAGCTGGATGCCGCCAGAGAACTGGTGCAGGAGCAGCGCGATCAGCTGGCCCACGCATCCCGGCTGTCCACCATGGGGGAGATGGCCGCGGGGTTTGCCCACGAAGTCAATCAGCCACTGACCGCGATCACCAATTACGCCCGCGTTGCCAAACGCATGATGGCGAAAGACACCCTTGACCGGGAGCTGCTGCAGGAAACCCTCGACAAGATCGAGGCCCAGTCCCACCGCGCCAGTGAGATCATTCGCCGCATCCGCCGTTTTATGAAGAAACCGGCGACGGGCAAGGAAGTGCTGTCGGTTCCGGCGCTGCTGGAAGACACCCGCCAGTTTGCGGAAGTGGACATGCGCAATAACGAGGGTGGCATTGAGGTTACGGTGGACGACAGCCTGCCCGAGGTGCTGGCGGATCCGATCCAGGTCCAGCAGGTGGCCCTCAACCTGATTCGCAACGCCCTGGAGGCGACCCGCGGCACGGGGTCATCGATTCCGGTGGAAGTGTCTGCGGCCCTGTGTGGCAGCGGCTGCGTGCGCATCGAGGTGCGCGACCACGGAACCGGTTTGCCAGAAGGCGCCGAAGACAAACTGTTCCTGCCGTTCTACACCACCAAGCAGGACGGTATGGGCATTGGCCTGTCCATGTGCCGTTCGCTGATTCAGGCGCAGGGTGGCGACATCGGCTTCGAGCGCCCCGAGGATGGCGGCGCCCGTTTCTATTTCACCTTACCCGTTGCCGGTGCTGCCGCCGACGCCTGTGGGGCTGACTAGCCCCAGCTCACTTCACCGGTCAGGTGAGGCGCATCCCCTTTCGCGTTCAGCAATTGATAATCCCAGTTTCCGGAGCCGGCCTGCCAGTTCAGTTGCGCAGTGCCGGGCAGGAACAGGGGTTTCTTGAATTGGCAGCTCGCCGTCACGTTGTTACCGTTCCAGCCCGGTTGTTGTTCCAGGCAGGCCAGGGCCTGCGCCTTGCTCCACATGCCGTGGGCGATGGCGCGGGGAAATCCGAAGGCCTTGGCCGTCAGCGCGTGCATGTGAATCGGATTGCGGTCACCGGAAACGCCGGCGTACTGGCGGCCGATGGATTCCGGCGCCTTGATGTTTACGGTATTGGGAAAACGTTGCAGTTCGGGCGGCTGGCCGGTGGCGGATGAACCGCCGGCTTGCGGCTGGCGGAACAGGGTGGTGCTGTTTTCTTCCCACACCAGCCTGCCGGCGGACCGCGCCTCGGTGATCAGATCAAATTCCAGCCCCTTCGAACCCTGTTTCTGGCCGTCCAGGCGCACATCAATATCCAGCGTTTCGCCTATGCCGATGGGGCGGTGTTGGGTGATGGTGTTGCGCAGGTGCACCAGCCCCAGCAAGGGCAGGGGACAGGTCTTTT
>JAEPMM010000265.1 GCA_017643965.1 Marinobacter sp. | reverse complement strand
CTGTCCCAGCATTACCACGACCGGGCAGCCGCACTGGGCGCCGGCGCCGAAATACTGCAACGGCTGGAATCGCCAGTGGATAACCACTGTGTGCTGCGGGCGACGGAGATCGGGGGCGATCAGGCAGATCCCGCAGCTGTCTCATTGGCGGATGTGTCCATGGCGTTCGGTGACCAGCCGAATGTGCTGCGAAACCTCTCGTTGCAGGTTGGCAAAGGTGACGTGATTGCCCTCACCGGCCCGTCCGGCGGGGGCAAATCGACCCTGCTTCATCTACTGGCCGGCTTCATGACGCCAGACCAGGGTACGGTTCGGGTATTCGGCGATGTGCCCGGCAGTTTTCGTTTTGGCTGGCTCGGCCAGAAGGGTTTCCTGGTGCACGGGACCTGGGCCGATAACCTGCGGCTGACGACACCGGAGGCCTCCGATGTGGCGATTGCCACAGCGCTTCGCAACGTCGGGCTTGGGCCCTTGCTGGACAGCCGTCCCGAGGGCATTTACAGCCAGGTATCGGAAGACGGCCAAGGGTTGTCCGGTGGTCAGGCAAGGCGGCTGAGCCTGGCACGGCTGTTTCTGGCGGATTATGATTTGCTGCTGCTGGATGAGCCCACCGCCGGTCTCGACAGCGATAGTGAGATCTTTGTTCTGGAAGCACTCCACAAGCTCGCTGTGGCCGGGAAAACCCTGATATTTGCCACTCACCACCAGGCCTTGCTGACCCTCGCGGATCGCGTCTTGGTGGTATCCGGCGGAGAGGTTCGCGATGCATGAGCTGAAACCCTGGCTGAAGCTTATCTTCAAGCGTCCAGGGCGCCTTGTGCTGGGCGCGGTGCTCATTCTGGCCACCTTGGTATCCGGTATCGCTTTACTGGCGGTTTCCGGCTGGTTCATCACCGAAACCGCATTAACCGGCCTGCTGCTCGCGGCGGGCACCGCGGCGACCATCAACCTGTACGTGCCGGGTGGCGCGATCCGCTTCTTTGCCGTGTCCCGTACCGTATCCCGTTACCTTGAGCGGGTGTACAACCACGATACCGTGTTGCGGTTGCTGACCGATATCCGCGTGGCCCTGTTCTGCCGGCTCGCTGCATCCAGCCGTCGGCTTCGCAACGAACTGACCGGAGCCCAGTGGTTATCCAGATTGACCAGCGACGTCGACGCGCTGGACACACTTTACCTGCGCCTGATTGCGCCAACGGCGCTCGCCGGCCTGGTCACGGTGCTGATGATTTTGTTAGCGGCGATTCTGTTCAACCTCACCACGGCCTTCATCGTCGCCATGATTCTGATCGCGGCGTTTTCCGTTGCCACCGGCGGCGTGTATCTCCGCACCAGAGAGCTTGCATACCGCCAGAACGACCGTCAGGAATCCCTGCGCACGGCGGTCATCGAGCACCTGGAGGGTTTTGCCGAGCTGACTGCTGCAGGGCGAACCGGAAAGCATGGTGCCTGGCTGATGCGACAGGCGCACCAGGTGACCTCCTCGCAGACCCGAACAGACACACGTACAGGCTGGCATCTGGCAGGCACCCAGTTTCTGATCAACCTGGCCGTCGTGCTCAGTCTCTGGTTCGGCCTGGAGCTCTACCAGGCCGACATGGTATCCGGCCCGGTACTGGTGTTGTTGCCCATCGCGCTGCTGGGACTCGGTGAAGTCTATGCCATGTTACCCGACGCTTTTGGCCGACTGGGGGCGACCGAAGCCTCTGCCGGCCGGCTGAACCGCGATTGTGCTGGCAACCACATTGCTGATCGGCCGGCGCAACCGTCCGCCCGCCCCGGTATCGCACTTCACGCGAAGAGTCTGGCGGTGAAACATCCCGCGCACACGGTGTTGCTGACGCATTTTGATCTGGAGCTCAAAGCCGGTGAGCGCCTCGGTATTCTTGGCCATTCCGGCAGCGGCAAATCATCACTGGCCGATACCATCGCTGGCCTCCTGGCACCCGCACAAGGGTCGCTGTCCTGCTTGCCCGCAGTGTACCTGACCCAGAGAACCGTGCTGTTTGAGGATACCCTGAGAGCCAACCTGCTTCTGGGAGCGCCGGAAGCCACTGACACGGAACTCTGGCGCATTCTGGAACTGGTGGAGTTGGCGGATCGATTTGCCACGGAACCGGATCAACTGGAGACCTGGCTGGGCAGTGGTGGCAATCGCCTGTCGGGCGGCGAAGCGAGGCGTGTGGCCCTGGCGCGTGTGTTGCTGAACCGGGCGCCGATGGTGATACTGGATGAACCGTTCACCGGACTGGATTCGGAGATGCGCAGCAGAATTTCCAAGCGAATGGATGTTTATCTGGAAGGTCGAACGGTGATCAGCCTGGCTCACGGGCCGGATGCCCTGCCGGGCACCGACCGAGTGATTTACCTGACCGGTTAGCGGGTTTCCACCACCTCGAAGGTCAGGCCAGCTTTGCTGGTCAGCCGCTCCATCAACTTGCCATCGAGCAACGAGGCCGGCGTCCAGAACCCACCGGGCTGGTCTGCCGGGATATCGAATGCCAGGCACATCCCCGCTTCCCCCAGCATTTTGCCGGTAGAACCGTAGCCCGGATCCTGATCCCCCGTCACTTTGGTGATGAGGGTTTTGCCGTCTTCGGTTCGGCCGACAAAACGCAGGTCGTAGAAGCCGTTTTTCTGCGCTTCCGGGCTCGGGCCCTCACCCGGCTTGGGCACGAACTTTTCCACCAGCCAGCGGGTGGGCTTCAGCGCAGAGGCGGTAAAGAACGCCGCGAGCCCACCGGTGATGCCATAAGCGGTCAGACGCCCTTTCGCGCCCTGCCCGGTCATCATCGCTTCGTCATAGGTGAATTCGGTGCCGTAGCGGGCATTCTGCAATGCGTTGGAGCGGTGCACCACACGGGTGTTGATGGCGCCCATCACAAACGGCGCCAGCCAGGCGTTGAAGGTCTTGTCGAACTCTGCACCTTTCAGGCTGGGCTGACGGGTTTTGGAACGGTGCTCTGGCGGGCAGATGGAGAAGGGATTCGCCAGTTCCTTGCGCAACTTCGGGTCAGCCGCGGCTTCCTTGGCGACGTTCATCATTGATGCCACAGTACCGCCGGAGAATTCGCCCTTGGCCACTTTCACCCGCATGCGAACGTCCCGGCAGGGCGCCCCGAAGGTTTCCTCTGCCTTGTTCTGCAGGAACCACACGCCCATGTCGGAAGGAATGGAATCGAACCCGCAGCAATGCACAATGCGTGCTCCGGAGGACTTGGCTTCCTCCTCATAACGCTCAACCATTTTGCGGATCCACTGCACTTCGCCGGTCAGGTCGAAGTAGTCGGTACCCGCCCGCACACAGGCCTGCACCAGCGGCTCGCCATACAGCGCGTAGGGACCGACAGTGGAAATAATGACACGAGTCTGCTCACACATGGTCTGCAACGCAGCCAGATCCGACGCATCAGCGAGAATCACGGGCAGGTTCTTGCCGCCGTCGCCCAGCTCGGATTTGAGTGTGCTCAATTTGCTTTCGGAGCGGCCGGCGATGGCCCATTTGACCGACTTCCCCACCCCGTAGGTCTCAACCAGATAACGGGTGAGAATCTGGCCAACGAAGCTTGTAGCGCCGAACACCACGAGATCGTAGGCGGTTTCCTTGGATTCAGTCATTGATCATCCCTTCTTTCGTTGGAGAAACAACATGAAAAGCGCAACACCCAGGCCCCAGAATCCGTTAAGGATCAGCCCGCCAACCCAGGTCTGGGCGGAGACTTCGAGGTCCTTTGCTGGAAAAACCACCAGCATGGCAACCGCAGTGGGGCCGACCGCGCCGACAATCACATGGCCCAGCCAGTAGCTAATACCCCTGAGACGGCCAAGAATGGCCCACAGCACGATTCCCCAGAGCCCGCCGAAAAACGCCAGTGACAGAACAGCCGGAACCCCCAGAGGCGGAACAGGTGCCATATTGAACGGCGCAGCGGGCACCACGCCAGCAAGATAGAATAGACCAAAGAGGCCCTGGTGAAAGATCAGTGTCGCGAGAAAACCGCTGACGAACGCTTTTAACCAAACCATGCATTATCCTCTGATGTGTTTGTACGATCTTTTAACTTGTTGATACTGCTTGCACGCACTGGAAACCGCAACCGTGGCTCAGCGTTTTGAGGACCCGATCTGATTTCCTGCATACCTGGACAATACCGTCGACACGGCCAATCGTTTGTCACACAGGTTCCGGCACACTGCTGCCAGAGTAGCAAAAGAAACATGCTTCCCGGAGGTTAACCTTGGCGACATTACTATTGATAGTGAGCCTGATACTGGCCGCATTCAGCGCTTTCCTTGTCTGGCAGGTGCTGGAGCAACGAAAACTCATCGCCCAGATGATGGAAACCGATGACATCACCGACCCTAACCGGGAACCGGAGCTCGTTCTTACGCTCAAGGTGACCGATCCGATTGCTCTTGCCAAGCGTGAGTCCCGCTCCGCCCGGGTTCTGGCCGATCACCTGCCGGTGATGGTCCGGAAAATGGTGTACCAGGAGGTGATGAAAGAGCTTGAGCAGGAACTGGATGACCGGGACATTGACGTGCAGATGCACATTGAATACCGCTAAACGAGGCAGCCCATGATTCTTCTGATGACCTCTGCCACCCTGCTCGCCGCCTCAGCAGGCGGAATGGCCTTCACCTATTGGCAGCTGCTGGACAGCCGTCGCGGTGTGCGAGTGGTGAACGCCCATCGTATTGCCGCCAACAGCGCCATCCAGAAAAGTCGCATGGACCTGCTGGAAGTCAGGAACCGGGCGAAACTGCTGGAAGAAACGGTCACCAGCGGCGCGACTGCGGTGGAGCGGGTACACAAAGCGATTTCGGCCACGACATTTGGCCTGATCGATCACTTTTCCCGCGACGATGAATTCCGCAAGAGTGCCCTGAAGGCCCGTGAAACTCACGACCAGACCAGCCGGCAAATCTATCGCGGGGTACGCACAACCAACCGCGCGCTGCATATCCTTGCGGATACCCTGATCATCAGCAAGGCCGAGAAACGCATCGTTTCAAAGAGCGACAAAAAAAGGCACCCGTAGGTGCCTTT
>JAEPMM010000166.1 GCA_017643965.1 Marinobacter sp. | reverse complement strand
GATGGCACGGAAGTGGACGGCGATGAGCTGCTCTTCGTTATTGCTACCCAGCGCCACGCGGCCGGCACTCTGAATGGCGGCGTGGTCGGCACCCTGATGACCAATCTGGGGGTGGAATTGGCTCTGCGGGAGCAGGGCATTGATTTCGAGCGTGCTAAGGTGGGCGATCGTTACGTCATGGAACGGCTGTTGCACAACGGCTGGTTGCTGGGCGGCGAAGGTTCTGGCCATATGGTGATCCGGGACTGCACGTCCACCGGCGACGGCATCGTATCGGCACTGCAGGTATTGCTGTCGGTACGGCGCGCGGGCAAAACGCTGGCCGAGGTTCGCAAAGGCATGAGCAAGTTGCCGCAGACGATGATCAATGTGCGGGTTGCCAAGCGCTTCGATCCGTTGTCGCGGGAGGATATTGTCAGCGCCGTGCGCAAGGCCGAATCGCACCTCGGGCAGACCGGTCGGGTGTTGCTGCGGGCCTCGGGCACGGAGCCTCTGATCCGGGTCATGACGGAGGGGCAGGATGCGTCCGAAATCAACCGCATAGCGCAAGAGCTGGCGGCCGTTGTCGAGAATTCCCGTAGCTGAGTAACTGGCGCGGGAGTGTTGTCTGGTCGGGTGGACTGCTGTATAGTGCGCCCTCCCTTGCATTCGGGGGCTGTTATGCGCCGTAAGATCGTAGCCGGAAACTGGAAAATGAACGGGTCGAGAGACCTGGTGGAAAACCTGGTGGGCTATGTCCGGTCAGAGTTGCCGTCCCTTGATAATGGTGTGGAGGCTGTTATTATTCCTCCCGCCCTGTATGTCCGGGATGTGATGTCTCTGGCGGGTGCGCAGGTTTCAGTCGGCGTGCAGAACGTGGCCCGTTGGCAGTCCGGAGCCTACACCGGTGAGGTGTCAGCGGAGATGGCCCGGGATTGCGGTTGCCGTTACGCGCTGGTGGGTCACTCCGAACGCAGGCAGTTGTTCGCCGAAACCGACGCCGTGGTTGCTGAAAAAGTAACGCAGCTGCTGGCGCAGGGAATTGTCGCCATTGTCTGTGTTGGCGAGACGCTGGCCGAGCGCGAGGCGGGACAGGCCGAATCGGTTGTTGCCGCGCAGGTCCGCAAGGGTCTGGAAAATGTGTCGGGTGACGACTGGCGGAATATCGTGGTGGCGTATGAGCCCGTCTGGGCCATCGGCACGGGAAAAACCGCCACGTCCAGTGATGCCCAGGCCATGCATCGGTCCATACGGAGCGTTCTTGGCGACATGGGTGCGCCGGCGGAGGAGATTTCCCTGCTTTACGGCGGCAGTGTAAAAGCGGATAATGCAGCCGCTCTTTTGGCCGAGCCGGATATTGACGGCGGGTTGATCGGCGGGGCATCGTTGGTCGCAACAGATTTCATGAGTATCTGCCAGGCTATGCCGGCGGGTCCTGAACGTTAAAGGTTTGTAAAAGCCATTAGCAAGAGTCATTAGAGAGTCTTTATGGATTGGGTAGAAACACTGGTAGTCGTTGTGCACGTGGTTATCGCCGTGGCGCTGGTGGGTCTGGTGCTGATCCAGCAGGGCAAGGGCGCTGATGCCGGCGCGGCCTTTGGTGGCGGTGCTTCTCAGACAGTATTCGGTAGTCAGGGCAGCGGTAGCTTCCTGACGCGTATGACCACCTTTCTGGCGGTTGTGTTTTTTGTGACGAGTTTTTCACTGGCCATCTTCGCCAAGCAGCGTGCGGAAGTCGCTGGACAAGCCGGTATTCCGGTCGTTCAGGAGTCGCCCCGTTCCTCTGCCCCGGCGGATGTTGAGCAAAGTGAAAGCGAGAACGGGGAGCCCTCAGATGAACTTCCCGAGCTCGAGTAAGGTTGTTGCCCAAGTGGTGGAACTGGTAGACACGCTATCTTGAGGGGGTAGTGGCGAAAGCCGTGCCGGTTCGAGTCCGGCCTTGGGCACCATATTGAAGAAAAACGGCTTGGATTTCCCAGGCCGTTTTTTTTGGTCAGTCCTTGACCAGTCTTGCTGGCGTCTCTATACTCCGGCGAATATTGGGGCAGGCTCCACTTCGGTGGAGCGGCTTCAGACAGGCCAGGTGTCTGTCAGCAGAAAACGGCCTGAATGGGTATGTTTCCTGTGAGTTCTTGCAACAAAAGGCCCCACTCGTTCGGGGCTTTTTGATTAAGGGGCCTGGCGCATCAGGTCCTGGTGCATAAAAAGGGCTGATAAACAGCCCTTTTTTTGTTTTCGGGGTCCGGAAATTAACGGGCGTCGAAACATATTGCGGTTCTGGAAACCAAGAGATGGAGACAGCGAAACCTTGTCAGCCAAGCTAAAGCAACTGGAAGACATATTAAGGCCGGTGGTTGAGGGCCTGGGGTACGAGTTCTGGGGTATTGAATTTCGCGCCCGGGGCCATGAATCCCTGTTACGAATCTTTATCGACGATGCCGAAAACGGCATCGGCGTAGACGACTGCGAAAAAGTCAGTCGGCAAGCCAGCGGCGTGATGGATGTGGAAGACCCCATCCAGACGGAATATACCCTGGAGGTGTCATCTCCGGGCATGGACCGACCGCTGTTCCGTCCCGAGCAGTACCAGGCGTTTGCCGGGCATAAGGTTCAGTTGAAGCTGCGAATGGCTTTTGAGGGACGTCGCAAATTTCAGGGCCTGATCAAGGGCGTGGAGGGTGACGACGTGGTGATCGTGGTCGACGATCACGAGTATCTGTTGCCGTTCGACAGTATCGAGAAAGCCAACATCGTTCCGGTTTTTGAATAAGTCGGTGGATGCAAAGTTTATTTTTAAGGGCAGGGCAATCCAATGAGTAAAGAGATCTTGCTGGTGGTCGAATCCGTCTCGAACGAAAAAGGTGTCGAGAAGGATGTCATTTTTGAAGCAATCGAGCTGGCGCTCGCCACCGCTGCCAAAAAACGCTACGACGACGAAGAGGCCGATATCCGGGTCTCCATTGATCGTCGCACCGGCGAATACGAAACCTTCCGCCGCTGGCTGGTGGTGGACAATGATGCGGTACCGGCGCTGGGCACCGAGCTGACCTTGCAGGAAGCGGAAGAAATTGACACTTCGCTGAAGCCCGGTGACATGCACGAAGAGAAAACCGAATCCGTTGCCTTCGGTCGTATCGGTGCGCAGGCCGCGAAGCAGATCATTTTCCAGAAGGTTCGCGAAGCTGAGCGCACCAAGATCGTGGACAGCTACCGTGACCGCGTGGGCGAGCTGGTCTCCGGAACGGTCAAGAAAGTGACCCGCGACAACGTAATTGTGGACCTCGGCGCCAACGCCGAGGCCCTGCTGCCCCGCGAGCACCTGATTGCGCGCGAGACCTTCCGCATGGGCGATCGCGTTCGCTCCCTGTTGCTGGAGATCCGCACCGATCACCGTGGTCCGCAGCTGATCCTCAGCCGCACCGATGCCCAGATGCTCATCGAGCTGTTCCGCATCGAGGTGCCTGAAATCGCCGAGGAGCTGATCGAGATTCGTGGCGCTGCCCGGGACCCGGGCTCCCGGGCCAAGATCGCGGTGAAAACCAACGATCGCCGCATTGATCCGGTGGGCGCCTGTGTCGGTATGCGGGGCTCTCGCGTACAGGCCGTGTCCAACGAACTGGGCGGTGAGCGGGTTGATATCGTGCTGTGGGACGACAACCCCGCGCAACTGGTGATCAACGCCATGGCGCCCGCCGAAGTCGCCTCCATTGTGATGGACGAAGACCGTCACACCATGGAAGTAGCCGTGGCGGAAGATAACCTGGCCCAGGCCATCGGCCGCAATGGCCAGAATGTGCGCCTGGCCACCGAGCTGACCGGCTGGACTCTGAACGTGATGACGGAAGAGGAAGCGGGTGAGCGTCAGGAGCAGGAATACAATCGCCTGCTCGAGCATTTCACCAGCAATCTGGATGTGGATGAGGAGTTTGCCGGCGTACTGATCGAAGAAGGGTTTACGTCTATTGAGGAAGTGGCGTACGTCCCCATGGAAGAAATGCTGGCCATCGACGGGTTCGACGAAGATACCGTCACCGAGCTGCGCCGCCGTGCCAAGGATGTCCTGTTGAATCAGGCCCTGGCCAGCGAAGAGGCGCTTGAAGGCTCGGAGCCCGCGGAAGATCTTCTCAGCATGGACGGTATGGATCGCAGTCTCGCCTTCAAGTTGGCGGGTATCGGTGTTCGTACCATGGAAGATCTCGCCGAGCAGTCAGTCGATGACCTGCTCGAAATTGAAGGTATGGATGAAGAGCGCGCAGGCCAATTGATTATGACTGCGCGCGCCCCCTGGTTTGAAGACCAGGCCTAATTCGGGAGGAGGACCTGTATGGCTGAAGTAACGGTAAAACAACTGGCCGCAGACGGAGGCGCTCCCGTGGATCGTTTGCTGAAGCAGATCGTTGAGGCCGGGCTGAAAGCCCGTTCCGAGAACGATGCTGTCTCCAGCGATGAGAAGCAGCAGTTGCTGGCTTATCTGAGAAAGAATCACGGTGATACAAACGCAGAGCCCAACAAGATTACTCTGAAGCGTAAGACCACCACCACTCTGAAAGCTGGCCGCGCCAAAACCGTAAACGTAGAAGTTCGTAAGCGCCGCACGTACATCAAGCGCGCTGAATTGGCTCCGGAAGCCGAAGCGGCGAAAGCGGAAGAAGCCGCCGTGGAGACCCCGGCGACACAACCCGTGGCTGAAGAAGCGCCGCAGGTAACCGCGGAGCAGGCACCGCAGGCGGAAACGCAGGCGACGTCTCCGGCGGAAGAGACAGTGGCCGAGCAGGCGCCGGCGGAAGAAAAGCCCGCAGCCAAGGCCGCGAAGAAAGAGGAAGAGGTCACGATTCCGGCTCCGGAAGATATGCCAATTCCGCCGCCTGAAGAGGGCGAAGGCAAAGACCGCAAGCCGAAGAAAAAGAAAGAAAAAGTGCGTGAGCGCGGCGATGAGCCGGACGAGGGCAAGCCGAAGAAGAAGTCGGCGGGCCATCGCGGGCCCCGCAGCCGCCCGGTTGACGAACCGCTGATCATCAGCGAGGACGAGGAAGACACCACGCTGCGCAAGCCGCTGCGTGCGAAGAAGAAACCGAAAGAGAAACGCCACGCCTTTGAGAGACCGACCAAACCAATGGTTAGAGAAGTACAGATTCCCGAGACCATTACGGTTGGCGACCTTGCCCAGAGAATGGCAGTCAAGTCGGCAGACGTAATCAAGACACTGATGGGTATGGGCGTTATGGCCACCATCAACCAGGCACTGGACCAGGAAACCGCCGTTCTGGTGACCGAAGAGCTGGGGCATACCCCGAAGCTGGTCAGCGAGGACGCGTTCGAGGAGGAGGTTCTGAGCGAATTCTCCTTCGAGGGCAAGGAGAAATCCAAGCGCGCGCCGGTTGTGAGTGTGATGGGTCACGTTGACCACGGTAAAACCTCGTTGCTGGATTATATCCGCCGCACCAAGGTGGCCTCCGGTGAGTCCGGTGGCATTACCCAGCACATCGGTGCCTATCACGTGGAAACCGATCACGGCATGGTGTCGTTCCTCGACACCCCGGGCCACGCGGCCTTCACCGCGATGCGCGCCCGTGGCGCCCAGTGCACCGATATTGTGGTGCTGGTGGTTGCTGCCGACGATGGCGTGATGCCGCAGACCAAGGAAGCGGTGCAACATGCCCGCTCCGCCGGTGTGCCGATCGTGGTGGCCATCAACAAGATGGACAAGGAAGAAGCCGACCCCGACCGCATCAAGAACGAACTGTCAGCACTGGAAGTGATTCCGGAAGACTGGGGCGGTGACGTTCAGTTCGTGCCGGTTTCCGCGCACACCGGTGAAGGCATCGACAACCTGCTGGAAGCGCTGGTGCTGCAGGCCGAGATCCTCGAGCTCGAGGCCTCTCCGGATGCCCCGGCCAAGGGTGTTGTGGTTGAGTCCAGCCTCGAGCGTGGCCGTGGCTCCGTAGCCACCGTGCTGGTACAGAACGGTACTCTGCGTCAGGGTGACATGGTGGTCGCCGGTTCCTACTTCGGTAAGGTCCGCGCGATGACGGACGAAGCGGGCAAGCCGAGTAAGGAAGCTGGCCCGTCCATCCCGGTGGAGATTCTTGGTCTGAACGGCACACCGGATGCCGGTGACGAATTCTTCGCTGTCGCGGACGAGCGCAAGGCGAAAGAGCTGGCGGAGTTCCGTCAGACCCGTGAGCGCGAGCAGCGCTTGCAGCGCCAGCAGGCGGCCAAGCTCGAGAACCTGTTCGAGAACATGGGCAAGGACGAGGTGAAAACCCTCAACGTGGTCCTGAAAACCGATGTTCGTGGTTCCCTGGAAGCCATCATCAAGGCGCTTCAGGATCTGGGTAACGACGAGGTGCAGGTCAAGATCGTATCCTCCGGCGTCGGTGGTATTGCCGAGACGGACGTGAGCCTGGCCATGGCCACCAACGCGGTTATCTTCGGCTTCAACGTTCGTGCGGACACCGCATCGAAGCGTCTGGTGGAGCAGGAAGGTCTGGATCTTCGTTATTACAGCATCATCTACAACCTGATTGATGACGTGAAAGCGGCCCTGACCGGCATGCTGGCACCGGAATTCCGCGAAGACATCGTGGGTATTGCCGATGTGCGTGACGTATTCCGCTCACCGAAGTTCGGTCAGGTGGCTGGCTGCATGGTGATCGAGGGTAACGTCTACCGTAATAAGCCGATCCGTGTCCTGCGTGACAACGTGGTGATCTTCGAAGGCGAACTGGAATCCCTGCGTCGCTTCAAGGATGACGTACCGGAAGTCCGCAACGGCATGGAGTGTGGTATCGGCGTCAAGGGCTACGACGTCAAGGTCGGTGACCAGATCGAAGTGTTCGATCGCGTCAGAGTCGAGCGCAAGCTCGAGTCTACGGGGGCCTGATGCCAAGAGAGTTCAGTCGTGTTGATCGCATCGGCGATCAGATGCAGCGCGAACTGGCCCAGCTGATCCAGCGGGAGGTCAAAGACCCGCGGGTCGGCATGGTCACCGTGAATGCCGTCAAGGTCAGCCGCGATCTGGGGTATGCCGACATCTACGTGTCGCTGCTGTCGACCGAGGAGCTGACTGAGGAGTCGCCCGAGGTCAAGGCATCCCTGGGGGCGCTGAACAAGGCATCCGGATTCCTGCGTGGTCAGGTGGGGCGGGCGATGAAACTGCGGGTGATGCCGCAGTTGCGTTTCCATCTCGATCCCCTGCAGGGCTACAGTCGCCTGCTGGACCCCCTGCTGCGTG